>JAFLUN010000065.1 GCA_022508785.1 Oscillospiraceae bacterium | reverse complement strand
CAGTACCAGTCGCAATTTGCAAGCTCGGGAATTCTGTAAACAAGGTTTGTTGTAAATGCCTTGTCAAACACGCCGTTTCTGTAAGCGTTGTCAAAGGCTGAAAGCCCTTCACAGAAAAGACCGAATGCGGAGAAAATAAACACTCTGTTAGCCCCCAAGTCTTTAAGTTTTGAGGCAACCTCAAGCATTGATTCGCCTGAAGAAATCATATCGTCAACAACGATAACGTCTTTGCCCTCAACATTTGAGCCTAAGAATGAATGCTCTAAAATCGGGTTTCTGCCGTTAACAACTCTTGAATAGTCACGGCGCTTGTAGAACATACCGAGATCCAGTCCCAAAACCGTTGAATAATAGATACATCTACCCATACCGCCTTCATCAGGGGATATAACCATCATATGGTCTTTGTCAAAATTAAGACCCGAAACGTTATTTATAAGAGCTTTGATCATTTGGTAAGCGGGGGATACGTCTTCAAATCCGCAAAGGGGAATTGCGTTCTGAACTCTTGGGTCGTGAGCGTCAAAGGTAATAATGTTTGAAACGCCCATGTTAAGGCAAAGCTCCTGAAGAGCTATTGCGCAGTCAAGGGACTCACGGGTTGAGCGCTTGTGCTGTCTGCCCTCGTAAAGCATTGGCATAATAACTGTAATGCGCCTTGCCTTGCCTTCAATAGCAGAGATTGCTCTTTTAAGGTTCGCATAGTGATCATCGGGACTCATTGGAACGGTGTGACCGTAAATGTTATAAGTAATACCGTGATTAAATACGTCGCAAAGAATGAAAACGTCTGCGCCTCTTGCGGTATCACGAAGAGTACATTTGCCTTCGCCCGTGCCGAATCTTGGGAATGATGCGTCAAGCAAATATGTATCACGTTCATAACCTGCAAAAGCTATTGTGCTTTTGTGCTCGCTTTCCTGCTGGGAGCGCCATTTGACAAGGTATTTGTCAATTTTTGCAGCCAGCTCTTCACAGCCGGGAAGAGCGATGATTCCCAAAGCTCCGTGGGGGATAGTTGTAAGTTCTCTGTTAGCCATTTTTTGAGTCCTCCGCTTAAAAAATACATATAAAATTTTACATATATATTCTACTAAATTCTACACTTTTTTCAAGTGCAAATCAGTAAAAAAATATTTTTTAGTGAAAAGCATGGTCAACTGTTATCACACAGAAAAATCTTTCGTCTATTTTGCCGAGAGCCCCTTCTATTTTTTGACAAATTTCGCGGTCTGTGCATTTAATATCTCTCGGCAGAAGAGTGTCAAAAATCAAATTCGTATGTGACGGACCTTCAACCACTCTGAAATCGTGAATAGTTAATCTTTCGTCAACAGATGCAACTGCATCTTCTGTAATCCTGCGAAGCTCGTTGATTCTTTCGTCGTTTATTACAACAGGATCCATATGAATAGAGGTGAGCATACCGTATTCGTTGTAAATATCTCTTTCAATACCGTCAATAATGTCGTGAAGCTCCATAATATCTTCGTTTGAGGGCACTTCTGCGTGAACGGATGCAAATCTGCAGGAGGGGCCGTAGTCGTGAATAATCATATCGTGAACGCCGCAGATATGCGGATACGACAGTATTTTCTCTGTTATTTCGTCAACAAATTCCTCTTCGGGAGCTCTGCCCAAAATGTTTCCGAGAGTTTCTTTAAGAATGCCGAAGCCTGCAATGAATATGAATATTGCAACGATAATACCCAAATATCCGTCAATGTTAATATCGGAAAAAGCGGAAACAATAATTGAAACGGCGGCAACGCTCGTGGCTAAGCAGTCGCTGAAGCTGTCCTTCATAACTGCCATCATAGGTGCGGAATTTATTTTTTTACCCAGCGTTCTATTAAAAATACCGAGCCAAAGCTTAGCGATTATACTGAAAACAAGTATAGCAAGTGACAAAAAGCTGAATTTAACGGGCTCTGGGTTGATGATTTTCCCCACAGAATCCTTGAAAAGCTCAATGCCCATAAATAATACGAAAAACGCAACTATAAAAGCCGATATGTATTCAACTCGCCCGTGACCGTAAGGGTGATCTTTGTCGGCAGGCTTTGCGGAAATTTTTACTCCGAAAAACGAAACTATGGACGAGCCTGCGTCTGAAAGGTTATTGATAGCGTCAGCAGTTATTGAAATACTGCCCGAAATAACACCTGCGGCATATTTTGCCCCTGCAAGAATCAAATTTAAAACAATTCCCGTAATACTGCTGAGTATGCCGTAAGAGGTGCGAACCTTTTTGTCGTTGATTTTTTCGCTGTCTTTAATAAAAAGTTTAACAAGTAATGCTGTCATTTCTGTGATTTCCCTTTAAATCAGATTTTACAATCTGTCTTATTATTTTCCTTAAGTATTATATAAAAAAAGCGTTCAGTAATCAACACAATTTTAAGCAAATTTGCATTTAATTAAAATTTTATGAATTTTATATAGAAATGTATGGCAATATCCGGATTTGTGTGTTAAAATATTAAATGTATAGCTATGTGCAAAACTATTCTCTGATTAAGGAGTAAATTATGGCATTTATTGAACTTAACGATGTAGTTAAAACCTATAAAATGGGTGAGATTGAAATTAAAGCGGTTGACAGCATAACCTTTCCCATTGAAAAGGGTGAATTTGTTGTTATTGTAGGCCCCAGCGGCGCGGGCAAAACAACGGTTTTGAATATCCTCGGCGGAATGGACACGGCTTCTTCCGGCACAATTATTGTTGACGGTGAGGATATTTCCAAATATAAAGAAAAAGAGCTGACACGCTACCGCCGTGATGAAGTCGGCTTTGTTTTTCAGTTTTATAATCTTATTCAAAATCTTACTGCCGCCGAAAACGTTGAAATGGCGGCGCAGATTGCCAATAACCCCATTGATGCTACGCAGATTTTGGGTGAGGTTGGTTTAGGTGCGAGAGCAGGGAATTTCCCGTCACAGCTTTCAGGCGGTGAGCAACAGCGTGTTTCAATAGCAAGAGCCCTTGCCAAGAACCCCAAACTCTTACTTTGCGACGAGCCCACGGGTGCGCTCGATTACATTACGGGTAAGTCAATTTTAAAGCTTTTGCAGGACACCTGCCGTGAAAAGGGAATGACGGTTATCGTTATTACGCATAACACGGCAATTACTCCTATGGCAGACAAGATTATTCAAATTAAAAACGGACAGATTGACCGAATTTTAATAAACGCAGAGCCAAAGCCCGTTGAACAGATTGAATGGTAAAGTAAATTTGAATGGTAAGCAAGTATAGTTAAAAAAAGGTATGAAAGGAACGGTACCGTGTGCAGAAGCGTAATTTTAATATCGCTTTGTGCGGATGCTGTATCGCAAGGCGATAACAAATGAGTAAATCACTTCGCAAAGATTTCTTTATGGAAATAAAAAAGAGTATGAGCCGTTTTATTTCCATTATGTTAATAGTAACGCTGGGCGTGGCGTTTTTTGCGGGACTTCGTTCTTCGAGCCCTGCAATGAAAGCATCTGCCGATGCGCAGTATGACAAAGAAAACTTAATGGACATCCGAGTTGTGGGCACTTTAGGGCTTACCGAGTCGGATTTAAGTAAAATAAGGGAAATTGAAGGGGTAAAGGAAGCGGAAGGCTCGTTTACCACGAACTTCATTTGTCACGTTAACTCAAAAGAGGTTGTAACAAAGGTCATATCTATGCCGCAAAGCATAAACGACATAACCTGTACTAAAGGGCGTTTCCCCGAAAAGTATAACGAATGTCTTGCAAGCCGTGAATTTCTTGAAGAATCAGGGCTTGAAATCGGCGATTATATGACACTTAAAACGGGTACCAGTGATTCTATATTCGATACCCTTGCCGCAGAAACCTACACAATCGTGGGCGTTTGTTCTTCTGCTTATTTCCTTAACGGCGATATGGGAACAGCCACCGTGGGCGACGGCGTTGTTGACGGCTACGTTGTAATTCCGAAGGAATCCTTTGCAACTACTGTTTATACGTCAGTTTATTTAACGGTTGAAGGGGCAAAAGAGCTTAACTGCTTTAGCGACGACTATTCCGCCCTTGTTGAAAAAGTTACAAAACAGCTTAATGAAATTGCGGAAATCAGATGCGAGGTGCGTTACAGCGAGGTTCGTTCTAAAACGTCTGAAATGCTTACGAAAGCAAGCAATGAATATAACGCTAAAAAAGCAATAGCCGACAACGAGCTTGAAAAGGCTTATCAGGAGCTTCTTGACACCGAAGAAGTGCTGAATGCAAGTAAACAGATTTTTGAAGAAAAGAAAAAAATTCTTGAAAATTATGAAACTGAAATTCCGTTAAGCAAGCAGAGAATTGCCGAGGCTAAGCAAACGGTTGAACGGCTCAAAACGCTTCGTGCTGCCGCTGCTGCCGGCGCCGAAAAGGCGGAGAGCGAGGCGTACGCTTATTACAATGCGTGGAAAGACTTAGCAGAAAGCGGCGCTCCTGAGGAAAAAATAAAAGAGGCTGAGACACAGTACAGTATAATAGCGGGTACAGCGGCAGTTTCCAAAGCTCAGGTTGAGAATTATACCAAAAAAATTGATGCCGCTACAAAGGAAATTGAAGAAGGCGAAAAGCTGATAAATGAGGTTCAGTCATCGCTTGCAAATAAAGACCAGCTACTTGCCGAAACGGAAAAGCAAATAAGCGATGCTGAAATTCAGCTTCAAAGAGGAAAAGAGCAGTATGCGATTGCTAAGCAGGATGCAATAGACGAGTTTGCAGATGCAGAGCTTGAGCTTCGCAATGCCGAAACAAGGCTTAATAATATGGAAGTTCCCGAGTGGTATGTGCTGGACAGGTCTTCTGTTGAATCCTACGCAAGCTTTCTTAACGATGCCCAAAGCATCGGCGCATTGGGTACTGTGTTCCCGCTGATTTTCTTCCTTGTTGCCGCTCTTGTCAGCCTTACTACAATGACAAGAATGGTTGAAGAGCAAAGAACGCAGATAGGCACACTTAAAGCTCTCGGCTACAGTAAGGTTTCAATTATTTCAAAATATATTATGTACGCTTTCCTTGCCAGCGTTATAGGAAGCATAATAGGAGTAGCCGTAGGTGAATTTACAATACCGTACCTTATTGTAAGAGCGTACAGTATGGCTTATTACAACCTTAAACAAACAGTTGTAAGCTTAAACATTTATTATGCGTTAATAGCTTCCGCTCTGGCGGTTCTTTGCACCTGCATTGCCGCATTTGCCGCCTGCTACAAAGAACTTAAAAGCGTTGCGGCAGAGCTTATGCGCCCCAAATCCCCGAAGGTCGGCAAGCGCATACTTATTGAGCGAATGAGCTTTATCTGGGACAGACTTGATTTTGCTCAAAAGGCGGCATGCCGTAATTTGTTCAGATATAAACGCCGCTTCTTTATGACACTTTTCGGTGTCGGCGGTTGTATGGCGCTTTTGCTTGTAGGCTTCGGTATTAACGATTCCGTTTCGTCAATGGCAAATAAGCAGTACGGCAAAATATTCAAATACGATGCCCTCGTTTCCGTTGACAGCACGCTGACCAGAGCAGGAAGAAGAGCAATGCTTTCAGATGTTCAGGATATATCCGATATTTCAGGGTACACTCAGGCGCACCGCTCAATCGTATATTCCGCGGACAATGCAAATGATGTTGATAATCTTAAATATGCCTACCTTGTGGTTCCCAATGATACCGAAGGCTTTGAAAGCTTTGTGGCAATTCAGCCGAGAAAGGGTAACAGCAAGCTTAAAAATATAATAGACATTATAAAAGGTAAAGAGATAAACACCGCTAACGACGGGTTAGTGCTTAGTGACGACGGCGTAATTATTACCGAAAAATATGCGGAGCTTTTAGGCGTTAACATAGGGGATTCCATATTCATTCGCCAAAGCGAGTCCGATTCTTTGCCGAAAGAAGTCAAAATCAGCGGAATTACCGAAAACTATATGTTCAATTACGTTTATATGAGCCGTTCTCTTTACAACTACTTCTACGGTGAAGAGCCCGACCCGAATATTCTTATGGTAACGTTTGACCCCAAGGCAGATACGGCTTCTGTTGTTGACAGCGTTCTTAACATTACGGGCATTATGTCCGTAACGCTTAACGACGAAACGCTGGAAGATATAAACGATATGACGGGCAGGCTGATATTTATCGTTATTATGATGATTGTTGCCGCGGCCCTTCTGGCATTTGTAGTTATATACAATTTGAATAATATCAATATAAGCGAAAGACGGCGTGAGCTTGCCACCATTAAGCTTTTGGGCTTCTATGACGACGAGGTGGCAAAATACGTTTACAGAGAAAATATTGTGCTGACGGTGCTCGGCACTTTGCTCGGTATTATTCTCGGTATTATTCTTCACAGATTTGTAATGGGCACCGTTGAAACAGACGTTTATATGTTCGGCAGAAGTCTTAAATTCTTAAGTGTTGTAATTTCCGCAATACTCACGGTTGTCTTCTCAATGCTCGTTAACATTTTAATGTATTATAAGCTTAAAAAGATAGATATGGTTGAATCGCTTAAAAGCGTAGAATAAACGGAGGTTTGTTTATGTATCAGCTTGAAAAACCCGTTGCAGGGGACAAAATTGCAACTATAGTTACCAGTATGGGAGAAATCAAAATTAGGCTTTTCCCAGAGTTTGCTCCCAAAGCGGTTGAAAACTTTGTGACCCACGCTAAAGAGGGTTATTATAACGGACTTATTTTCCATAGGGTCATCAACGATTTTATGATTCAGGGCGGCGACCCCAACGGCACGGGCACAGGCGGCGAAAGTATATGGGGCGAGCCCTTTGAAGATGAGTTCACCCCCGAGCTTCACAATCTCAGAGGCGCACTTTCTATGGCAAATGCAGGGCCCGGCACTAACGGCAGTCAGTTCTTCATTGTTCAGGCAAAAGAGGTTTCCGAGGATATGCTCGAACAAATGAGAATGGCAGATGAAAAATATTTCCCCACCGAGTGTATAGAGGCTTACGAAAAATTAGGCGGAACACCGTGGCTCGATTATCACCATACGGTTTTCGGTCAGGTTTTTGAGGGAATGGAAACTGTTGACGGGATAGCAAGCGTTCCTGCCGATTATTTTACCAACAAACCGAAAACAGACGTAGTAATTGAAAAAATAACTGTTGAAGAATAAACACTATGATTTTTAAAAATATTACCATTCTTGACGAGAATTTTGACATACAAAAAAATATGTATGTGGGCACCCGTGACGGAAAAATTGCCTATGTGGGAAAGGTTGCGCCGCAAGACGATTTCGGTGAGGTTTTTGACGGTACAAACAAAGTGCTTATGCCCGGATTTGTCAACGCTCATACACATTCGCCTATGACTTTACTTCGCGGTTATGCCGAGAATTTGCCCCTTTCAAGATGGCTCAATGAAAAGGTTTTCCCTTTTGAAGACAGACTAAATCCCGACAGAGCATATTTCGGTACAATGCTCTCAATTGCCGAAATGCTCTCAAGCGGCACAACGTCGTTTTCCGATATGTATTTCTTTCAGGACGGCATTATGCGAGCCGTAAAGGACTCCCACGCAAAAATCAATTTCAGCCGTTCAATTGTATCCTTTGATGATACGGATTTCCTTGAAGACAGCAGAGTTTTAGAAGCTTTGGAAGCGGTAGAAAAGTATCACAATACCGAAAACGGCAGAATAAAGGTTGATATGTGCCTTCACGCCGAGTACACAAATACATATTCGAAGATTTTGCAATTCGGTGAATACACAAAGGGCAAAGGGCTTATAAATCATATTCACGTTTCGGAAACCAAATCAGAGCACGAAGAGTGTAAGAAAAAATACGGCAAAACTCCCACAGAACTTTTTTACGATGCAGGTGTGCTTGATTCCCCGACAATTTTCGCTCATTGCGTTTGGATAGAGGAAAACGATCGGGAAATTCTTAAAAAAACGGGCGTAACGGTTGCCCATTGCCCTGCAAGCAACTTAAAACTTGGCAGTGGCGTTTGCGAT
>JAFLUN010000064.1 GCA_022508785.1 Oscillospiraceae bacterium | reverse complement strand
CAGTTAAGAAGCCATGCAAGCTGTGCGTGCTGCGGCACGTGGCTTTGAATAAATACGATATTTTTTTCAGGGTCAATGCCCAGCGCCAAAAGAATTGCGTACATTTCAAGCGTTCTTCTGCGCAAATCTGCAGGCTCGGGACGAACCGTTAAGGAATGTAAATCCGCAACTGCATAAAGGCAGTTATATTCACCCTCAGACATATCTTTCCAATTTTTCAGAGCGCCCAAATAATTTCCAAGGGTGGGCGTGCCTGTGGGCTGAATTGCGCTTAATACTATTTTCTTTTTCTCTGCGGTTTCCATTGTCCTGTCACCTTTCAAAAATGCCTTACGGCAGTAATTCATATATTGTATATTATCCTATTTTTTACACAGTTTGTCAAGAAAAGAAAAATGCGGTACAATATACCGCATTTTATATGTTGAAAAAGATATAGTAATTTGCAATTTGCATATGTTCTTGCCTCCCTCCCCGAGGGAGTGGCAAAACGAAGTTTTGACGGAGGGAGTAAAAAGAAAGATTTTGACAAAAGAACTCCCTCAAAGAGGGAGTGAATATTTATGCGCATTATTACACGCCGAAATACAGTAAAAACGCCGCATTTTAATACTATAAAACCTTTGAAAGGAAATCCTGAAGTCTTGGGTTTTGGGGATTGTTGAAAATCTCATCAGGAGTGCCCTCTTCCAAAATTTTACCCTCATCCATAAATATAACTCTGCTTCCGACTTCTCTTGCAAAGCCCATTTCGTGAGTAACAACAACCATTGTCATTCCCTCAGCCGCCAGCTCCTTCATAACGTCAAGAACCTCGCCCACCATTTCAGGGTCAAGCGCCGACGTGGGCTCGTCAAAGAGCATAACGTCAGGTGACATACAAAGAGCGCGGACAATGGCAACTCTCTGCTTCTGCCCGCCCGAAAGCTGTGACGGGTAAGCGTCTGCTCTGTCTTTAAGTCCAACTCGCTCCAACAGCTCCAAAGCCTTATTTTTAGCTTCTTCTTTAGGTGTTCCGAGAAGCTGAACGGGCGCAATAGTCATATTTTTAAGCACTGTCATATTGGGAAAAAGGTTAAAATGCTGGAACACCATTCCCATTTTTTGACGGTGTGTATTTATATTAACTTTTTTGGCAGTAATATCCGTTCCCTCAAAGAAAATCTGCCCAGAGGTTGGTATTTCGAGCAAATTAAGTGAACGCAAAAACGTTGATTTGCCGCTTCCCGAAGGGCCGATAATAACCACTACTTCGCCTTTTTTGATCTCACAGTCAATGCCGTCAAGAGCCTTGACCTCTCCGCCGTTATAATGCTTTTTAAGATTTTTAACATTTATCAAAATATTATCTGTCACTCTTACGAAGCCTCCTTTCAAGTCTGCCCACAAGCTTGGTAAGGATCATAACTAAAACAAGATAAACAAGAGCTACCGTGAAAAGCGGTATAAAGTAGTTGTAAACTCTGCCTGCTATTGTGTTGCCTGCCTTTGTAATGTCCATTACGCCGACGTAGCCTGCAACCGAGGTTTCCTTTAAAAGTGCAATAAACTCGTTGCAAAGGGTGGGAAGCACCGCTTTAAACATTTGCGGTATGATTATATTTTTCATTGTCTGCAAATAGTTAAAGCCTAAGCTTCTTCCTGCTTCAAACTGGCCGTTGTCAATAGACATTATGCCTGCGCGGAAAATCTCGGCAACATAAGCGCCGGAGTTGATTCCGAACGCGAAAATCGCTACGGGAACGCCCTCTCTTGCCGTTGCGAATATAACAAAATAGCAAATCATAAGCTGAACAACAACGGGGGTTCCTCTGATAATTGTCAAATAAATTTTGCAAATCGCGTTAAGTACGGTCAAAACGTAATATGTAACGCCTTTTCTCAGAGCCATTGATTCCCGGTTTTTATCGTACGACGTACGTATAGCGGCAATAACTACACCGATAATCACACCGATTACAAGCGCGCCTGCAGTTATTTTAAAAGTGTTCAAAAGACCTGTCAGCATTTGTAAATAACGGTCTTTTTCAATAAACACGTGATGAAGCTTTTCAAGAAAATTATTTAAGTCTGCCGTGATACTTAAATACTGCATACCCTCTCTCCCTTCTGTGATAAATCAAAAGGGCGGTTTCCCGCCCCTTCTTTAAGTTTGCGAATAAATTATTCTGCCGGAATGTACTTGTCAACTATTTCCTTAACCTTGCCTTCGTTTATAAGCTCAACAAGTGCTTTGTCAACAGCGTCTTTGATTTCTGTGTTGCCCTTCTTAAAGCAGATAGCATAATCCTCGTCTGCATAAGAGGTTTCAAGGATTTTAAGACCTTCGTTTGCTGCAACATAAGCCTTTGCAGGCTCATTATCAATGATTACGCAGTCAACCTTGCCGCTCTTTAATGCTTCAACTGCAACGCCGCCGTTAGCATAACGAACAACTGCATCGTCGCCGTAATCATCGCTTGCGTAAATGTCGCCTGTTGTTGCTTCCTGAACTCCGATTTTCTTACCTTCAAGATCATCGAGAGAGGCTATGTCGCTTCCCTCTTTAACTATAACGACCTGAACGCCCTTTGCGTATGACGTAGAGAAATCAACGTCCTTAAGTCTGTCTTCGTCAGCAGTCATACCTGCCATACCAATATCGTATTTGCCTGACTGAACGCCGGGAATGATTGAGTTAAATTCTGTGTCCTCAATTACAAGCTCAAGACCGAGTTTTTCTGCAATAAGTGCTGCAATCTCAGCATCAATGCCGACAATCGTTTTGCCGTCATAGTATTCATAGGGAGGGAATGATGCGTTTGTTGCCATTGTAAGCTTGCCGTCTGTTACTGTCTTTAACTTTGTTTCTGTGCCCTGATTGTTTGCTTCCGGTTCGTTTGTTGTTGCTTTCTTACCGCAAGCTGCAAAAACAGTACCGACAAGAACCAGAGCCAAAACTACTGCCAAAATTTTAAGTGCTTTTTTCATTTTATTATCTCCTTTCGGAATTTTCTTATGTAATTGCTGACTAATTATAAATCCGTTATATTCGATTGTCAAGATTTTTTATGCAAAATTATTTATATTTTCTCAATTTTGTGCATTTTTATTCATTTTCAGGGCATTAACAGTATAAATATTGAATATTTTAATGATAAATAACTTATTATTCAAAAATTATAGATGTATATTGCATAATTATTCAGTTTTTTTCTTCTTAAATACAAAAATTTTGCTGAAAACATAATTAAGTATTACAACCGCAACACTTACGATAAGCTTTGAAAGCATTCCCTCAATGCCGAATATGGTTTGATTGAGCCCTAAATAAACCAAAAGCGGAACGCCGAACCATTCAAGCGCCCCTGTAAAAAGTCGGGATGCCACAAATTTCCAAAGCTCGTTTAATATTGTTTTTACATCTCTTGCCTTGCTTTCAAAGACCCATATTTTATTTGTTACAAAGGCAAAAAGCACGGCGCAAACCCATGATATTACATTGGCAACGGCAATTCCTGCAATTTCGTTTTGTAATTTTATTAGTTTTGTGCATACGGCATACGACACAAAGCTTACGGCGGTGGTCAGTACGCCGAAAACAATATACAAAATAATTTCTTTATATTTAATGAAAAGCTCTTTTACCTTCTGCATAATGTATCTATCCTCTTTAAAATACGGTATTTGCAATTCTAACACAAAAAAGTTTCATTTGCAAACAGAATAAATCTTCCTTTATTTCTTGACAAAGCGTTAAAAAGTCTGTATAATGTCATTTGCAATTAAATCATGCTGCTATGGCTCAGTAGGTAGAGCGCGTCCTTGGTAAGGACGAGGTCACCGGTTCAAATCCGGTTAGCAGCTCCAAAAATCGACAAGACTTGGCAGAGGATTGTCGATTTTTACTTTTTCACTCTTCACTTTTCTCTGACTGTCGATTTTGGGAAGCAATAAGTAATAGTGAATAGTGAAGAGGTTCGGTGACTTTACTTCGTAAAATATTGTAATACATTGTTTGTCATTAGAGTATACAAGCACAAAAAAGCTCGGTAAATTCCGAGCTTTTTCGTATTTTGGATTTAGTTTTATCTTCAAATATTTTATTTAAGATACTCCGAGCCTTTCGGCACAACGAAGGTGATTGCCTTTTCCATAATTTCAAACGTGCGTTTATTTACGTATTCGCACTCGCCGTCAACATTTACAGCCGCAGGTTTTTTGCTTTCAATGGTAACCTTTTTCGCTCTGCGGTAGGTTGTAATATCCCAGTCAAGATGCTCGCCTGCTTTGTATTTGCTGATAAGGGGAAGGAGCTTTAAACGACCTCTGTCCAGCTTTACCATAACAACGTCTATAAGCCCGTCGGCAGGGTCTGCAAGGGGGCCTGCTTTGTATCCGCCGCCGTACCAACGGGAGTTTCCTACATAGCAGAAAAGATACGTGTCCTCAAAGGTTTCACCGTCAACGGTAATCTTAAACTCGCTTTTGAGCTTGCCTGCCATACAATAGAGCAAGGAGAGCTCATAAGCCGCCTCGCCGCTTACAAGGGGCAGCTTTTTAAAATCCGCCTGCTTTGCGCAAACTTCTGCGTCCACGCCCATTGAGCATTGGTTAATTGCAACCTTATCCTCAGTGAAAATAAGGTCAAGCTTTGTGGGTATGCCGTTAACGTGCTTGTCAAGATCTGTATCCGAGCCGAAAAGTCTTATAAAGTCATTGCCTGAGCCTAAGGGAATACAGGCAACCTCACAGTTCGGGTACTTATAGCAGCCGTTAACAACCTCATAAAGCGTGCCGTCGCCGCCGCAAGCGTAAAATCTTACAGGTTCGCCTTTCTTCGCAATTTCTTCAACATGATGTTGACCGTCACGAAATGCTTTTGTAACGTAAATTTCAGCATCAAGCTGATTTTCTCCGATATACTTTTCAATAACGGGAATATACGCTTTTGATGCTTTTCCTTTTCCTGAAACAGGGTTAACAATAAAATAATGTTTCATTTTTTCTACCGCCCTTATTTAAAGTACATATAAAGCTGACATTTAATCATGCCGTTATAAAGCTTTCTGCGTTTATCTGCTCTTCTGCCGAAAAGCGATTCAAACTCTTCGTCGGGACTTAGAATGTAATAAGCCCAACCTCGTTCTTGTGGGAATACTTTACCCATTGTACGGTAAATATCCTGCGCCGTTTTTATGTCAAGCATTCTCTCGCCGTAAGGCGGATTGCAGATAACCGTTCCTTTTTCGCTTTGACGTTTAAAATCCTTAATATCACGCTTGGAAAAGTCAATTTTCATGGCAACGCCTGCTCTGCGTGCATTTTCCTGGGAAATTTGAAGGGTATTAAAATCAATATCTGAGCCGAAGGCTTTGAAATCCGCATCACGAATTACCAAATCGCCTGCTCTCATTCTCTCCTGCTGCCAAACAGAACTGTTAATCATAGGGAATTTTTCGCAGGCAAACGAACGGTGAATACCCGGAGCAATGTTCAGCGCTTTCATTGCGCCCTCAATTAAAATCGTGCCCGAACCGCACATTGGGTCATACAGAGTGTGATAATGGCGCAATCTTGCAAGCTCCGCCATTGCGGCGGCAAGGGTCTCTTTAAGCGGCGCGGCATTTGCAACGGGGCGGTACCCTCTTTTGTGAAGCCCCGTGCCCGTTGTATCAATAAACACGGTTACTTTATTTTTCATTATGGAAAACTGAATTTGGTAAACCGTGCCCGTCTCCTCAAACCAATTTAAATTGTATTTTGTTTTAAGACGCTCAACAACTGCTTTTTTAATAATTGCCTGACAGTCGCTTACGGAAAAAAGCTTTGAATCAAGAGAATAACCTTTAACGGGAAAGGCGTCTTTCTCACCTAAAAATGTTTCCCACGGTATTTTTTTAACACCCTGAAACAGTTCCTCAAAGGTCTGGGCTTGAAATTCGCCCATACGGATTAAAATTCGCTCGGCATATCTTGAACAAATATTAGCCCGTACTAAAATGCTTTCATCGCCCTCAAAATCAACTCTGCCGTTTTGGGCTAAAACGTTTTGCGCATCCATTTGACGCAGCTCGTCCGCAACTAATCCCTCAAGCCCCAAAAGACACGGAGCGGAAAATTTCATTTGCATAATTTATTTTTATCCTCTTAGCAAAACATATCTTGACTAAATAGTATATATTATTTTTTTCTTAAAGTCAATTTTATAATTCTGCCGATAAAATCAAATGTTTTTCCATATTATTCAATAAAAAACGGTTAACCCGTCAAAGTTTTGTCAATTTTCCTATTGAAAATATTCTAATGTAAATGTATAATTTAAAAGGTTAAAAAATTTAAAAAGGATTTTCAGAAAGGAGTTTATCTTTTATGATTAACTATTCACATGAAGTTGAAACTATGTGCTGTGTTACAAAAGGTCCGCATCATGATCCGGCTCCCATTCCTGAAGAAGGTAAATGGATTGCCGCAAAACAGATCACTGATATTTCGGGTTATACACACGGCATTGGCTGGTGCGCACCTCAGCAGGGCGGCTGCAAGCTTTCTCTCAACGTTAAAAACGGTGTTATCGAGGAAGCACTTGTTGAGACGATCGGCTGCTCAGGTATGACACATTCGGCTGCTATGGCAGCAGAAATTCTTCCCGGAAAAACAATTCTTGAGGCTCTTAACACCGACCTTGTTTGCGACGCTATCAACACCGCAATGAGAGAATTGTTCCTCCAGATAGTTTACGGCCGTACTCAGTCTGCATTCTCTGACGACGGACTTGTTATCGGCGCAGGTATGGAAGACCTCGGTAAAGGCTATCGCTCAATGGTCGGCACAATGTACGGCACAAAGGCAAAGGGCGTTCGTTACCTTGAAATGACAGAGGGCTACTGCACAAGAATGGCTCTTGACGAAAATGATGAAGTTATCGGCTATGAGTTCGTTTCACTCGGCAAGATGACAGACTTCATCAAAAAGGGTATGGAACCCAACGAAGCATACGAAAAATCAATCGGAACATACGGCAGATTCGCAGAAGCTGCAAAGTATATTGATCCGAGAAAAGAATAAGAAAGGGAGGATTTCATAATGGCACAGTTTGAAGGTTACGAAAGACGTGAGGCTAAAATCCTCGCAGCTCTTAAAGAATACGGAATTTCATCTATTGATGAATGTAAAGAAATTTGCGCAGAAAAAGGCATTGATCCCTACACTATCGTTCAGGAAACACAGCCTATCTGCTTTGAAAATGCAAAATGGGCTTACACGGTAGGCGCCGCTATCGCTATTAAATCAGGCTGCACAAAGGCTGCTGATGCCGCTGCCGCAATCGGCGTTGGTCTTCAGAGCTTCTGCATCCCCGGTTCGGTTGCAGAAAACCGTAAGGTAGGCCTCGGCCACGGCAATCTCGGCAAGATGCTTCTTTCCGAAGAGACAGAGTGCTTCTGCTTCCTTGCAGGTCACGAAAGCTTTGCTGCTGCTGAGGGCGCTATTAAAATCGCTCTTAACGCTAATAAGGTTCGTGAGAATAAGCTCCGCGTTATTCTTAACGGTCTCGGCAAAGATGCTGCTTATATTATTTCAAGAATCAACGGCTTCACGTATTGCGAAACAGTATTTGACCCGTATTCAGAAACAGTTACGGTTACTGAGCAAAAGCCATTCTCAAACGGCCCGAGAGCAGACGTTAAGTGCTACGGCGCTGACAATGTTCCCGAAGGCGTTGCTATAATGAAGCTCGAAAATGTCGGCGTTTCAATCACAGGTAACTCAACCAACCCCACACGCTTCCAGCACCCCGTTGCAGGCACATACAAAAAGTGGTGTGTTGAAAACGGCGTTAACTATTTCTCAGTTGCTTCCGGCGGCGGTACAGGCCGTACACTCCACCCGGACAACATGGCTGCAGGCCCCTCAAGCTACGGTCTTACCGACACTATGGGCAGAATGCACTCGGACGCACAGTTCGCAGGTTCTTCATCAGTTCCCGCTCACGTTGAAATGATGGGACTTATCGGTATGGGTAACAACCCGATGG
>JAFLUN010000063.1 GCA_022508785.1 Oscillospiraceae bacterium | reverse complement strand
TCAACCTGAGCTTTCAGCCACGCATAGCAGTCGTCTGAAATTCCGCTTTTACCCGTAAGGTTTTTGTCGTCATTTAATGCAACCAGTCTGTAACCGTCAGCAAGCTGAGCAACGTAAGACATACTGGGCATATGAACCGAAATTGCCTGGTCAGGGCCGAACTCGCGGTACATTTCAAATAAGTCCTCACGCTTTGCAGCAGGAATTTTCACTTTTTCACCTGTAGCGAAGGAATCCGTTTCTCCGTTGTCTTGGAAATCGTGAGTTGCGGTTATGGCAAAAACACGCTTGCCTGCTTTTTTTAAATCGCGGAGCATTTCAATAAATTCTTTGTGAGAATCAAAGTCGCCGTTTGTTGTGGTGTCACCTGCAAGGAGAACAATATCCGTTCTCGTGTCAGCTTTAATCTGCTCAAAACAAGCGGCAAGTACCTCGGCGGCATCTTTAAGAAGAAGCTGGCTTTTTGAGTTTGCTTTTTCATAAGCAGGGCCGCTTGTTCCCAGCTTTTTTGAATAATAGTGAGTGTCTGTAATGACAGTAAGGGTAAGTGGGGCTCTTGTGTTCATAGTGCACCTCTCTCTTTCAAATGTTCGTATATTAGCTTATAGCCTTAGAATTTATTTCTTCAAGAAGGTCTTTGATAACCTCTTCTACGGGCTTTGTTCCTATATCGCCAACACCGCGTTTTCTTACTGAAACCGTGCCGTCCTCGGCCTCTTTATCGCCGACAACGAGCATATAGTTGATTTTTTGAAGCTGTGCTTCACGGATTTTATAACCGATTTTTTCGCTTCTGTCGTCAACCTCAACTCTTATGCCGTATTTTTCAAGCTCTTCTTTGATTTCAAAGCATTTGGGCTGATGGCGGTCGGCAATGGGAAGAATTTTAACCTGAACGGGGGAGAGCCACAACGGGAATGCGCCTGCATATTTTTCAATAAGCAACGCAAGGGTTCTCTCGTAACAACCGATTGAGGTACGGTGAATGATATAGGGATTTTTCTTCGTACCGTCTTTGTCAACGTATTCCATGCCGAACTTTTCAGCAAGCATCTGGTCAATTTGAATGGTGATAAGCGTGTCTTCCTTGCCGAAAACGTTCTTGATTTGAATGTCAAGCTTAGGACCGTAGAAGGCCGCCTCTCCGATACCGATTTTATAGTTTATCCCTAAGTCGTCAAGAATTGTTTTCATAACGCTCTGAGCCTCGTCCCACTGCTCAGGCGTACCGATGTATTTCTCTCTGTCGTTGGGGTCCCACTGTGAGAAACGGTAGGAAACGTCTTCGTAAAGACCGAGAGTTTTCAGCATAAATGTGGTAATTTCAAGGCAGTGCTTAAACTCGCCTTCAAGCTGTTCGGGAGTGCACATAAGGTGGCCTTCCGAAATTGTAAACTGGCGAACACGGATAAGACCATGCATTTCGCCTGACGCTTCGTTTCTGAAAAGTGTTGAGGTTTCAGCCAAGCGCATGGGCAAATCTCTGTATGACCTTGCTCTGTTAAGATATGCTTGGTACTGGAACGGGCAAGTCATTGGGCGAAGGGCAAATACTTCGTCGTCCTTTTCCTCGTCACCGAGAACGAACATACCGTCTTTATAGTGATCCCAGTGACCTGAAATTTTATAAAGGTCGCTTTTTGCCATAAGGGGCGTTTTCGTTCTGAGCCAACCGCGTTTTTGCTCCTCGTCCTCAACAAAGCGCTGAAGGATTTGAATGATCATTGTGCCTTTCGGCAATAAAATGGGAAGACCTTGACCGATATAATCAACGGTTGTGAAAAGCTCAAGCTCACGGCCTAACTTGTTGTGATCTCTTTTTCTTGCTTCTTCGAGTTGTGCAAGATGTTCTTCAAGCTGAGCGGCCTTCGGGAAAGCTACGCCGTAAATTCTTTGAAGCATCTTGTTTTTTTCGTCGCCTCGCCAATAAGCGCCGGTGCAGGAGGTAAGCTTAAATGCTTTAACCGCTCCCGTTGACATAATGTGCGGACCTGCGCAAAGCTCGTTAAATTCGCCTTGCTTGTAAAACGTGATTTTTTCGCCGTTCCCTGCGTGCTCTTCTATAAGCTCATACTTATAAATTTCATCGTTGGCTTTGAAATAATCGAGAGCCTCGGTCGGATCCATTTCGTATTTTTCAATGGGCAAATCCTCTTTAACGATTTTTTTCATTTCCGCCTCGATTTTTTCAAGAATTTCGGGCGTGAATGTTATTTCTGAATCGAAATCGTAATAAAAACCGCTGTCAATTGCAGGGCCGATTGCAAGCTTCGTTTCGGGGTAAAGGCGCTTAACAGCTTGTGCTAAAATGTGGGAAGCCGTGTGCCAAAAGGTCTTTTTGCCGTCAACATCCTCGCCGAAGGTTACAATTTCAAGGTTGCAGTCCTCGGTAACGGGAGTGCGTAAATCGCAGTACTCACCGTTAATTCTGCCGCCGACTGCCGCCTTGTATAGCCCTATACCAATGGATTTTGCGATTTCGGCAACGGTAATTCCGCTTTCAAATTCTTTGACGTCATCTCGTAAAGTTACTTTAATCATTTGTGTCTCCTTTCTAAAAGAAAAAGCACTTCATTCCCTTAAAAACAGGGATGAAATGCTAAAAAATTACATTCCACGGTTCCACCCGTATTGCGAATAAGAATATCCGCCACTCAAAAGACTTTAACGCAGTCTGTACGGAACACCTTAATCAACGCTTTCGGTGTCTCTCGGGAGCGGTCATCTGAACAACCTCAATAATTTTCTTACAGCAAATGAAAATCTCTCTGAAAAGAGGACAAGGTTCAAAAATTCTCCGTCAACGATTTATTATATAATATCTAATTATTTATATATTATACTAATTTATATTACTTGTCAACGAAAAAAATATTTTTTGTTAATAATTTTTTTACAAATATTTCCTTGACATTTTTTGCAGTCGGGGGTATATTATTAGTAGAGTTAGCACTCAAACGATTAGAGTGCTAATGTATACAAAGCGTATATGGCGGTGAGGACGTGAAACTGAGCGAACGTAAAGAAAAAATACTCGCAAGCATTGTTGAGTATTATATTGCAACGGGCGAGCCTGTCGGCTCAAAAACGCTGTTAGAGCATTCATCCCTTTCCGTTTCAAGCGCAACCGTCCGTAATGAAATGGCGGAGCTTTCGGCTCTCGGCTTTATAGAACAGCCTCACACGTCCTCAGGGCGAGTACCCTCACAATTGGGTTATCGCTATTACGTTGACAATCTGATGAATCACTATGAGCTGCCCCTGCAGGAAAAGCGACTTATTGAATCCCGCATTTTAGGAGCCTCAGGTGAGCCTCAGCAGATTTTGGAGCAGGCAGGGCAGGTGCTTGCCGAAATCACCAATTGCGCAGTCGTGTCAACAACACCGTGTGACGAGAATGCGGTTATCCGAAGAGTTGAACTCGTTCCCATCGGCACCCGTACCGCGATGATGATAATGCTCTCGTCGTCAGGAATACTTAAAAGCAAGGTGTGCAAGCTTGACTGTGAGCTTTCTTTAAACCTTATTGAACTGTTTTACAATGTGGTTTCAAAGAATTTCATAGGTAAATCGGCAGGGGAAGTAAGCACTGCAATGCTACAGACCATTGCGCTTTCCTTGGGCAGTAATTCCCTTGCAATATCGCCGTTGCTCATAACACTTTCGGATTTAGCGCAGATGACAGAGCAAACTCAACTTATTTTGCAGGGGCAGTCAAATTTGCTTAGCTTCTCGGATTACTCAAATGCCTATGAAATTATGGAATTTTTAAGGCAGGCAGACCCTCTTTCGTCATTCTTTTCATCTAAGAAAAATGCAGAGGCGCCGAAGATACTTATAGGTAAAGAAAATCAGTTCCGTGAGCTTAGAGATTCTTCCGTGATTTTTTCGGGATACAAAGTCGGCGGAAAGGATAGCGGCACGTTAGCACTGATAGGGCCTACGAGAATTGATTACGCAAGGCTTATTCCGAGCCTAAAATACTTAACTGAAATAGTGGGCAGTATTATGTCTGATACTTTGGAAGAATAATGTAAAGTCACGAAGAAAGGAGAGATACCGTGCACAAAAGATATGTTTTAGTATCTTTTTGTGCGAATGCTGTATCACAAGGTGATTAGTATGAGCAAAGAGAAAACCAAAAAGGAAGAGTTGAAAGAAGAGGAAGCGGTGGAAGAAGAAACCGAAAAGGAGCCTAACACGGAAGAAAAGCTTTCTGCAGAGCTTCTTGAAACTAAAGATAATCTTTTAAGAGTAATGGCGGAATATCAAAATTTCCGTAATCGCAGCCAAAAGGAAAAAGAGGCGGCGTACGGTGACAGTAAAGCGAGTGTAATTGCTGAATTTTTACCCCTTTACGACAATTTCGGCAGAGCGGAAAATCAGGAAATAACCGATTTGGATTCATATAAAAAAGGAATTGATATGATTTACACTCAGTTCGGTGAAATACTTAAAAAGTTAGGTGTTGAGGAGTTCGGCGAAAAAGGTGACGTATTTGACCCGAATATTCACAATGCAGTAATGCACGATGAAGACCCCGAAATGCCTGAAAACAGCATTTCAGACGTTTTCTCAAAAGGATATAAAATGGGGGACAGAATTGTCCGCCCCGCAATAGTTAAGGTAGTCAATTAAAATAAAAATAAAAAACAATTTTGGAGGTATATATTATGGCAAAGGTAATCGGTATTGACTTAGGTACAACAAACTCATGCGTTGCAGTAATCGAGGGCGGCGAGCCCGTAGTTATCGCAAACGCAGAAGGCGCAAGAACTACTCCTTCGGTTGTTGCTTTTTCAAAGACCGGAGAGAGAATGGTAGGTCAGGTTGCAAAGCGTCAGGCTATCACAAACCCTGACAGGACAGTTTCTTCAATTAAAAGGCATATGGGCTCTGATTATAAGGTATCTGTTGACGACAAAAACTATACTCCTCAGGAAATTTCGGCAATGATTCTTCAGAAGCTCAAAGCAGATGCAGAGGCTTATCTGGGCGGCAAGGTAACAGAGGCTGTTATTACAGTTCCCGCTTACTTTACGGATTCACAGCGTCAGGCAACTAAAGATGCAGGTAAGATTGCAGGTCTTGACGTTAAGAGAATTATAAACGAGCCCACAGCCGCAGCACTTGCATACGGAATTGACAAGGAAGATGACCAAAAGGTTATGGTTTATGACCTTGGCGGCGGTACTTTCGACGTATCTATTATTGAAATGGGCGACGGCGTTCAGGAAGTTCTTGCAACGGCAGGTAACAACCGTCTCGGCGGTGACGACTTTGACCAGAGAATTATTGACTGGCTTGCCGACGAATTTAAAAAAGAGCAGGGCGTAGACCTTAGAAACGATAAAATGGCAATGCAGAGACTTAAAGAGGCTGCAGAGAAAGCAAAGATTGAGCTTTCAGGCGTTACAACCTCACAGATTTCTCTTCCGTTCATCACTGCTGATGCAACAGGTCCGAAACACCTTGAAACAACTCTTACAAGAGCAAAGTTTAATGAAATGACTGCTGATCTTGTTGAAGCTACCATGGGCCCCGTTCGTCAGGCGCTTTCCGATTCAGGGCTTCAGCCTGCACAGCTTAATAAAATTCTTATGGTTGGCGGTTCTTCAAGAATCCCTGCAGTTCAGGAAGCAGTTAAGAAATATACAGGCAAAGAGCCGTTCAAGGGCATTAACCCCGATGAATGCGTTGCAGTAGGCGCGGCAATTCAGGGCGGCGTTCTCGGCGGTGAGGTTGAAGGTCTTTTGCTTCTTGACGTTACTCCTCTTTCACTCGGTATTGAAACAATGGGCGGAGTAAGTACAAAAATCATTGAAAGAAATACAACAATCCCCACAAAGAAGAGCCAGATTTTCTCAACTGCTGCCGACAATCAGACGTCTGTTGAGGTTCACGTTCTTCAGGGTGAGCGTGAGTTTGCAAGAGATAATAAGACCCTCGGTATTTTCCATCTTGACGGTATTCTTCCTGCAAGAAGAGGTACTCCTCAAATCGAAGTAACCTTCGATATTGACGCAAACGGTATCGTTCACGTTTCAGCTAAAGACTTAGGCACTCAAAAAGAGCAGTCAATTTCAATCACGTCTTCAACAAATATGTCTAAAGAAGACGTTGAAAAAGCAGTTAAAGAGGCAGAGCAGTTTGCCGAAGAGGATAAAAAGCGTAAAGAGGCAGTGGACGCAAGAAACGAAGCCGATCAAATGGTTTACCAGTGCGAAAAGATTCTTGCCGATGAAGGCGATAAGTTCTCAGAAGCCGACAAAACCGAGCTTCAGACAAAGGTTGACGCTCTTAAAGAAGCACTCAAGGGTGAAGATTTAGACGCTATCAAGGCAAAGCAGGAAGAGCTTACTCAGCAGTTCTATAAGATTTCAGAAGAGCTTTATAAAGCTGCTCAGGCACAGGCTCAGGCTGACGGCGCACAGGGCGCTGATGCAGGTGCTCAAGGCGCTGACGGTTATTACGACGCCGATTTCAAGGACGTTGACGATAATAACTAATGTTATCTTATGAAACTTACGGGCAGAGGTAAAAAAATACCTCTGTCCGAACACTCGTTTTAGGAGTTACTTATGGCAGATAAAAGAGATTACTACGAGGTTCTCGGCGTTGACAAAAACGCAACTGAGGATCAAATAAAAAAAGCCTATCGGCAGACTGCAAAAAAATACCATCCTGATTTACACCCGGGTGACAAAGAGGCTGAGGAAAAGTTCAAGGAAGCTAATGAAGCCTATGAGGTTTTGTCCGATGCCGATAAAAAAGCCCGTTATGACCAGTTCGGCCACGCAGGCGTTGACCCCAATTACGGAGCAGGGCAGGGCGGTTACGGCGGCTTTGGCGGAATGGATTTTGACTTAGGCGATATTCTCGGCAGTATGTTCGGCGGCTTCGGCGGCTTCGGCGGAAGATCAAACCCCAACGCACCGCAAAGAGGCTCTGATACGCAGGCAAGCGTTACAATTTCATTTGAAGAGGCGGCAAAGGGCTGCAAACGCACTGTTGATTCAATGCGAATTGAGGCTTGCGGCGAGTGCCACGGCAGCGGATGCGCGGCAGGCTCTTCTCCAAAGACTTGCCCCGACTGTCACGGTAAAGGGCAGGTTACGGTTCAGCAGAGAACGCCCTTCGGTGTAATTCAAACCTCAAAGCCTTGCGCAAAGTGCGGCGGCAGAGGTACTGTTATTGAAAATCCGTGCAAAAAGTGTAACGGCTCGGGCAGAGTACGCAAATCCGCAAAGCTTGACATAAACATTCCCGCAGGTGTTGACGACCGCCAGATTATTACTGTCAGAGGGCAGGGTAACAGGGGCGTTAACGGCGGCCCCGCAGGGGATCTTAACATAGTTGTAAACGTTCGTCCGCACCCGATTTTTGAGCGTGACGGTTACAACGTATGGATTGATTTACATTTAACGTATATGCAGGTAGCCCTTGGCTGTACGGTTCAGGTGCCTACTCTTGACGGCAAGGTTGAATATCCCATTCCCGCAGGCACACAGCCCGGAGATGTTTATAAGATTAAAAACAGAGGCATACCGAACCGTTCGGGTCTCGGCCGTGGCGACCAGCTTGTAAGAATTATTGTTGACGTGCCTAAAAAGCTTACGGATAAACAGCGTGAGCTTATAAATCAGCTCGCTGTTGAATTTGGCAGTACGGAAGGGCTTGACGAAGGCAAGAAAAACATCTTCGGCAAGAAGAAAAAATAAATATTACAAAAAAAAAATTAAGGACCTCGTTTGAGGTCCTTTTTTCGGTTTAATTAAACTCAGCTCCTGCTTTTTAAACTAATTTTGTCAAGACATAGAACTGTCCCCTGTGTTTTATATCTTTATGTGTTTATTCTTGAACTTCAACAATTTTCCAAACAAGATTTTCCCCCGACACAGTTCCATAGTAGAATTCAACTTTAGGATTTTCATTAAATTTATCAATAATATCTGACGGGAAATAACCAATATCTGATACTATTTCATCACCTATTTTTACCGTGCATTTATAGTCGGGTTCATTTTGGTATTTTGAGTATGATTCTTCCATTGAAACAATACTTATTGTTCCACACAATTTATTATATTGTTGATGTTCCATTTTATATAAGAATAAAATATATTTGGTATCAAGTATAAATAAACTTATCATTCCAAATGCAATAGCCAAATCGAATATTATCATTAATTTCGATTTTAATTTTAAGGAAACACTAATTAACAGACAAAATACAAAAACGAAAAAAACAAATATAACACTTAATATAATAATTAAAAATATGTATGTTATTCTATCTAGCTCATAAATAATATTCAAAATTATCACCCATAGATATTATTTGAAAAATAATGTAAATAGTTTTAACTAAGATACCGTTTAGGTTGTTTGGTTTTGTAGGGGACGATGCCCACATCGTCCCGTTATTATTTCGATAAAAAATTAATGAATAATGAATTTGCTTCGCTGACAAATAA
>JAFLUN010000062.1 GCA_022508785.1 Oscillospiraceae bacterium | reverse complement strand
CTATCCCCTTTACCAACGGCAAAATCACCTGCCCCAAAAATTCGATTGTGACGGTTGTTTGTGAATAGAAAATAATTTCACGGGTTCGAATCCCCTTTAATAAATTCTAATAACAAAGGAAAAAAGGTAGCCACAAGGCTACCTTTCATCTTTTTTGGTGATCCACCGGGGATTCGAACCCCGGACACCTTGATTAAAAGTCAAGTGCTCTGCCAACTGAGCTAGTGAATCATATAGCCGGCGTGCGCCGGATATTTAGTTTTGCGAACTTTTATACGAAAAGCATTACAATAACGGCAACAAGAGCTAAAACGCAGAATGCCGATACGCAAATCTTTGTTACTAAGTTTAATCTTGCTTCGTTTGTCTTGCCTTTATTCCTGCCGAAAAAAGATTCAGAAGAACCACCGGAAATAGCACCGAGGCCCTGTTCATTACCTTCCTGTTTCATAATAAGAACGATTATTACAACTGCCAAGAGTATAAGAAGAACGCCGAAAACTATCTGTACAGGTGTCATTTCTCAAACCTCCAAACCTTACATTTTTAATGCCTTGATATTCTATCATAGGTTTTAATAAAATGCAAGTCTTTTTTTGAAATTATTGAATATTTTTTTATGCGCCGCATATAATACTTCTGCAAACAGAATGTTCAGCGTGCGTTTGCTTATTCTGTTTGTACCGACCTCTTTTGAGGTCGGTTTTTGTTTTACTAGATTAGTGTAAGCTGTTCGCCTTGGTCCTCAGTGCTGAGCACTGCGCCCGACCCCGGCAAATTCTTTGTGCGGTAGCGAGCCGCTTTTGAAAATCTGCCCTCTTGATATTCGGTAATCTCTTCAACTCTGTGTCCTTTTTTAAGGGTCATTACGCTGACACCCTGACTGTCTTTAGTGGTCTTCGGCGAAATTGCGCCTGAATTAAAGAGCAAATAGCGCCCTGCTGACGAACGGATAACAAATTCTTTATCTTCCTCGGCATAAATTGCTGCTACAAGCGGACTTTTATCGGAATATGCCTTAATAAGCTTTTTCCTGTTCTGCTTTGTGTCGTAAGCGTTCATATCGATTTTTGCCACCTTGCCGTTTTGGAAGAAGAAAAGCATATAACCCTTATATTCTTTAAGGCAAGCCATTGAAACGGCAGTTTCACCCTCATCCATGGAAAGCTTTGAGCCTACGAAATCGCCCAGAGCGCTTGCCTTTGTATCGTCAAAATCGGCGGCACGGGATTTGTAAACCTGCCATTTATTCGTAAAGAACAAAAGCTCTGCGGAGTTGGTAGTTTCCAAAGAGGAAACAATACTGTCCCCCTCTTTGAGCTTATGCTCACCGCTCATACGGAGTGACAACGGAGTAATTTTCTTGAAGTACCCCTCTTTTGTGAAGAAGAGATTTACGGGATAATCGGGAATTTCTTCAATTTCTTCCCCGTCATCCTCAATTTCTTCGGAATATATAATTTCAGTGCGTCTCGGCTTATCGTACTTGTCGACAACCTCTTTTAATTCGTTTACAATAATCTTCTTTACTCTTGATTTTGAAGACAGAATATCCTCCATATCTTCAATATCTTTTCTTAACTGCTCAATGTCGGCGGTGCGCTTTAAAATATATTCACGGTTCAAATGGCGAAGTTTAATTTCAGCCACATATTCAGCCTGAATTTTGTCAATACCGAAGCCTATCATCAAGTTCGGCACAACCTCTGATTCTTCATCAGTTGAACGGATGATCTTAATGGCTTTGTCAATATCAAGCAGGATTTTCTGCAAGCCCTCAAGCAAATGGAGCTTATCCTTTGCTTTCTGTAAATCGAAATATACTCTGCGGTTTACGCACTCGGTACGGAAAGCAATCCACTCAAGCAAAAGCTCCTGAACGCCCAAAACTCTGGGTGTGCCTGCAATAAGAACATTGAAATTACAGCCGAAGGAATCCTCCAAAGGCGTTGATTTAAAGAGCTTTTTCATCAGCTTGTCAGGGTCTGTGCCGCGCTTTAAGTCGATTGTGATTTTAAGACCCTTTTTATCCGATTCATCACGGATATCGGATATTTCCTTTACCTTTCCGCCCTTTGCAAGCTCAAGTATTTTGTCAATAATCGCCTCAATTGTGGTGGTTGGGGGGATTTCATAAATATCAATACAGTTATTGCTTTTGTCGTAATTGTATTTTGCGCGAACCTTAAAGCTGCCCCTGCCCGTGCGGTAGATTTCACGCATCAGCTTTTCATCGTAAATAATCTGACCGCCGCCGATAAAATCGGGAGCTTTGAGGGTTTCCATTATATTGGCTTCGTCATCTTTAATAAGAGCAATAGTCGTGTTGCAGATTTCGCCCAAATTAAAGGAGCAGATATTCGACGCCATACCTACGGCGATACCCATATTGGCATTTACAAGCACTGACGGAAAGGTTACGGGGAAAAGCGTGGGCTCTTCCATTGTGTTGTCGTAGTTCGGTACAAAATCCACCGTATCCTTATCAATATCCTTGAAAAGCTCGGCGGCAATGGGCGCCAGCTTTGCCTCAGTATAACGGGAAGCGGCATACTGCATATTTTTTGAATAGGATTTACCGAAATTACCCTTTGATTCAACGTACGGGTGCAATAAGCTTTCATTACCGCGGGCAAGACGAATCATTGTTTCGTAAATTGCGGCGTCACCGTGGGGGTTTAACTGCATAGTACGGCCTACAATATTAGCGCTCTTAATAGTACCGCCGCTTAAAAGCCCCATTTTATACATAGTGTAAAGCAATTTCCTGTGAGACGGCTTAAATCCGTCAATTTCGGGAATTGCACGGGACATAATAACGCTCATAGCATATGGCATATAGTTTACTTCAAGGGTGTCTATAATATTCTGATTTACAACCTCACCGGCCCCTGAAATATGAGCATTAACACTCAATTCGTCATCGGCACGGTTTATTTCCGTTTTCTTTTTCTTAGCCATTTCGTTTTCTCCTGTTCTTTTTATGACAGGTCTGTCATGTCAATATACTGACTGCCGTTTGCCGCAATATACTCTTTTCTGCCTTGAAGATTATCACCCAAAAGCAAATCAAATTTTTCGGCTACTGCTTCCGGATTATAATCAGGCTCAACCTTAATAAGACGGCGGGTTTTTGGATTCATTGTAGTCATCCACATCATTTCAGGCTCGTTTTCACCAAGTCCTTTTGAGCGCTGAACGGTGTATTTTTTGTTGCCTATCTGTTCTATTGCCTCTGCCTTTTCCCTTTCGGTATAGCAGAACCAAGTTTCATCCTTAGTATTGATTTCATAAAGGGGAGATTCCGCAATAAACACCTTGCCCTCTTTGATTAAAGTAGGCATAAGTCTGTAAATCATAGTGAGAATAAGCGTTCTTATCTGGAAGCCGTCAACGTCGGCATCGGTACAGATTATGACCTTGCTCCAGCGAAGATTGTCCATATTGAAAAGGGACAGGTCTTTATTTGCCTTAGTACTTACCTCAACTCCGCAACCGAGAACTTTGATAAGGTCGGTAATAATTTCAGACTTAAATATTTTGGGGTATTCTGCCTTTAAGCAGTTAAGAATTTTACCTCTTACGGGCATTATAGCCTGAAATGCAGAATCCCTTGCCTGCTTACAGGCGCCGAGAGCCGAATCGCCCTCTACTATGAAAATTTCTCTCTCATTTACATCTTTTGAACGGCAGTCAACGAATTTTTCAATTCTGTCCGTCATACTGTTGCTTGACTGCAGCGTTTTCTTAATATTAAGTCTTGTGCTTTCGGCTCTGACACGGGAACGCATATTTATGAGCACTTGCTCGGCAATTTTGTCTGCCTCGATTTTATTCTCTATAAAATAAACCTCTAAGCTGTGCTTTAAGAACTCCGTCATAGCCTCTTGAATGAACTTATTTGTAATTGCCTTCTTCGTTTGGTTTTCATAAGAGGTCTGTGTTGAAAAAGAAGATATTACAAGCACAAGGCAGTCGTCAACGTCCTGGAAGGTTATTTTTGAATCTGATTTAAGATATTTACTGTTTGCCTTTAAGTAGGAATCAATTTGAGCCACAAAAGCGCTTTTAACCGCCTTTTCGGGTGCTCCGCCGTGTTCAAGGAAGCTTGAGTTATGATAATATTCCTTAAACTGAATTTTATTTGAAAAGCAAAGAGCAACGTTCATTTTCACCTTATAATCGGGCATATCCTCTCTGTCTCTGCCCTTGCGCTCAGCCTGCCAGAACTGAACTCCCGAAAATGCGTTATCCCCTGCTATTTCCTTAACATAATCTGTAATGCCGTTTTCATAACAATATTCATATTTTTCAAAGGAATTTGCTCCGACCTGGTCTTTAAGAACAAACTTAACACCTGCATTTACAACAGACTGACGCTTAATGGTTTCCTGGTAATATTCAAGGGGAATGTTTATGTCTGTAAATACCTTTAAATCGGGCTTCCAGCGAATACGGGTGCCCGTATCTCTTTTGGTGTATTCTTCCTTTTGAAGCTTACCTACAGGCTCGCCGCTTTTGAAATTCATTTTATAGCAATAGCCGTTTTTGTGAATTTCCGCTTCCATGTATTCGGATGCATACTGAGTTGCGCAAAGTCCCAAACCGTTAAGACCGAGAGAATACTCATAGCTTCCCCCGTTGTTAGTATTATACTTACTGCCGGCATACATTTCGCAGAAAAGAAGCTCCCAATTGTATCTCTTTTCATTTTCATTATAGTCCATAGGCATACCGCGGCCGTGGTCAAGAACCTCTATCGAGCCGTCAAGGAATCTGGTAACTACAATTTCTTTACCGTAACCCTCTCTCGCCTCGTCTATTGAGTTTGAAAGAATTTCAAAAACTGCGTGCTCACAGCCCTCAATTCCGTCAGATCCGAAAATAACCGCAGGTCTTTTACGAACTCGGTCAGCGCCTTTTAATTGGGAAATACTCTCTTCGGTATATTCTGCTTTTTTAGCCATATTTTACATCCTTTTTTAAGTTAAGTAGCCACTGATAAAAAAATAAACCGCTTAATATTATATACTATATTTAGCGGTTTAGTCAAGTTTTACACTCAATATTCAGTTATGGTTTCTTTTTGCGTTCAACTTTTTTCTTGTTGCCTTTTTCGTCAACTATATAAGTATTTTCAAGCTGACCTACAAGGCTTCGTTTAAAGCTGTCAATATATTCACGGCGAAGAGTTGCCTGCTCTTCCTTTTCTTCGGGGGACAGCTCTTCGGTGCGTGATTTTCGGGCTAAAAAATTGATTCTGTCTATTTTACTCTGTTCCATTATTCAATTCCAACTACGTCAAAGCCTGTATTGTCAACAGTTTCGCTCAAAACGGCCTCTGAAACATCTTTTGAAAGAGTAACGACAGCAGTCTTGTTTTCAAGGCTCATTTCAACATTTTCAACACCGTCAAGCTCTTTCAAAGCAGCAGCTACACGGGCTGTGCAATGACCGCATGACATACCTTCAATTTTAAGTGTTTTAATCATAATTTATACCTCCTTAAAAGTAATGAATTTGTTACAACCGTTACTGATGAAAGGCTCATTGCGGCGGCGGCAAACATTGGGTCTAAAAGATTTCCGCCCAGAGCATAAAGCAGACCTGCCGCAACGGGGATTCCCACAGTATTATAAGCAAATGCCCAGAAAAGATTTTGCTTGATCTTGCGAAGGGTTTTCTGGGAAAGCCTTATTGCCTTTTGAAGAGATGCAGTCTCGCCGTTCATAAGAACAACGTCGGCAGATTCAACTGCAACGTCTGTTCCCGTTGCCACGGCAACGCCTACATCGGCAGAAACAAGGGCAGGTGCATCGTTTATTCCGTCGCCTACCATGCAAACCTTTTTACCCTGCTTTTGCAAATCAATTATAACATTTTGTTTATCTTTAGGCAAGACCTCTGCAAAAACTGTTTTAATTCCTGCCTTTCTTGCAATGGCATTTGCTGTTTTCCCGTTGTCACCCGTTAGCATAACCGTTTCAATGCCTAAATCTGCAAGAGCCTTAACGGTTGCTTCAGCATCATCCTTTAAGACATCGGCAATTGCTATTGCCCCTGCAAATTTCCCGTCAAGGGATACATAAACAACAGTTTTACCTTCATCGGACAGCGGCGCGCCTATTTTTTCCGTTACAGTTTCATCTATTCCGTTTTTGCTCATAAGCTCACGGTTGCCGATTAAAATTTGTTTGCCGTTTACAGCGGCTTTTAGTCCAAGTCCCGAAAGGGCCTCAAAATCGTCTATTTCAAAGTATTCACCGCTGTATTTTTTAACGATTGCTTCGCCTAAAAGGTGCTCGCTGTTCTTCTCGGCTGAAGCGCAATACTTTAAAAGCTCTTCCTCTGAGATGTCAATTGGTAAAATATCAGTTACCTGCGGGTCACCTTTTGTAAGCGTTCCCGTTTTATCGAAAACAACCGTATCCGCTTTACTCAGCATCTCTAAAGGCTCGCCGCCCTTAAACAAAATACCGTTTTGCGCGCCTTTACCCGTTGCAACCATTATTGCAGTGGGCGTTGCAAGACCTAATGCGCACGGGCAGGCAATAACAAGAACTGAAATAAATACGTTCAGTACAAATGCAAAATTCTTGCCTGTAATCGCCCAAATAATTGCACTGAAAAGCGCTATTGCAAAAACTGTGGGAACGAAAATTCCCGATATTTCATCTGCAAGAGTTGCTATGGGAGCCTTTGATGCGCCTGCCTCTTCAACGGAGCGGATTATCTGTGACAAAACCGTTTCGCCGTAAACGGAAGTTACCTGCACCTGAACCGTGCCGTTTTTGTTGATAGTACCGCCGAAAACAGTATCGCCTACCTTTTTACTAACGGGCATACTCTCGCCTGTTATCATACTTTCATCAACAGACGTGCTTCCTGAAATAACCTTGCCGTCAGCCGCAACGGCACTGCCGGGGACAACGGTAAAAATATCCCCTATCTGTATTTCGGTAGTCTTGACGGTTAAAGTTTCGCCGTTTCTGATTATTTCCGCCGTGTCGGGAACAAGAGAACGAAGTTTTCCTACGGCATCTGTCGTTCTTTTTTTTGAAATCGCCTCAAGCATCTTACCTATGAGAATAAAAGTAATTATCATTCCGGCAGATTCGTAATAGAGATGGTGCATATGACCGTTTCCGTCTGCAATTATTTTTGCAGTCATGACTAAACTGTATATAAACGCTGACGACGAACCCATTGCAACGAGCGTATCCATATTTGGATTTTTATGAAACACCGCACGCACGCCGTTTATAAAGAATTTTCTTCCCGCAAAAAGCACGGGGATTGTAAGGCAAAGCTGTAATATGGCAAAACGCACGGGAAAAGCCTCGGGAGAAATAAAATGCGGCAATCTTAACCCTACCATATGCCCCATTGAAACGGTAAAAAGAGGAATACTGAAAACAAGTGCCAAAATTAGATTTATTTTCGACATTTTTTCATTTTTTGCCGCATTTTCCTGTGCCGCCTCCTGATTTTTAACAACCTTAAAGCCCGCACGGACCACAGCCGCCTCAATATCCTGAAGACCGCATTGTTTGTTTTCATACTGGACTGCCGCGGAATTTGTTGTAAGATTAACGGTAACACTTAAAACGCCGTCAACCTTAGAAACAGAGCGTTCCACACCCCGAACACAGGCTGCGCAGGACATTCCCTCTATTAACACAGTAGTTTTTTTCTTCAAGAAAATCAACTCCTACTAAATTTCTATGAATTATTATACTACTAAAGTTTACTTTGTCAAGAATAATTTAACCAATATTTTCTACAATAGCCGAAAGATATGAAAAATGCATAAAAAAACTCCCCCACTTAAAGTGAGGGAGAAGAATAATTTTTAATTATTCGTTGATAGCTGTAACAACGCCTGAACCAACTGTTCTGCCGCCTTCACGGATAGCAAAACGAAGGCCTTCCTCGATAGCGATAGGAGTGATAAGCTCAACATCCATCTGAACGTTGTCGCCGGGCATGCACATTTCTGTTCCTTCAGGAAGAGAAATTGTACCTGTAACGTCTGTTGTTCTGAAATAGAACTGAGGACGGTAGTTGTTGAAGAACGGTGTATGACGGCCGCCTTCATCCTTTGTTAAAACATAAACCTGACCCTTAAACTTTGTGTGGGGGTGAATTGAACCGGGTTTAGCAAGAACCTGACCGCGCTCAATACCTTTTCTGTCGATACCACGAAGAAGAGCACCGATGTTGTCGCCTGCTTCTGCATAGTCAAGAAGCTTTCTGAACATTTCGATACCTGTAACAACTGTCTTCTGCTTCTCTTCTTTAAGACCAACGATTTCAACTTCCTCAGAAAGCTTAAGCTGACCTCTCTCAACTCTACCGGTAGCAACTGTACCACGGCCTGTGATTGTGAATACGTCTTCAACAGGCATAAGGAACGGCTGGTCTGCCTTACGGTCGGGAGTGGGGATATAAGAGTCAACAGCGTCCATGAGTTCCCAGATAGGAGCGATTTCAGGAGCGTTGATGTCATCGCCTGAATATTCAAGAGCCTTAAGAGCAGAACCCTTGATGATGGGGCATTCATCGTCAAACTCATACTCAGCAAGAGTTTCACGGATTTCCATTTCAACGAGTTCAAGAAGCTCGGGGTCGTCAACCTGGTCAACCTTGTTCATGAAAACGATGATTGCAGGAACGCCAACCTGACGAGCAAGAAGAAGGTGCTCTTTTGTCTGAGCCATGGGGCCGTCTGTTGATGCGATAACGATGATAGCACCGTCCATCTGAGCAGCACCTGTGATCATGTTCTTAATATAGTCGGCGTGGCCGGGGCAGTCAACGTGAGCATAGTGACGGTTGTCAGTCTCATACTCAACGT
>JAFLUN010000061.1:7110-8977 GCA_022508785.1 Oscillospiraceae bacterium | reverse complement strand
CCGTTTCTCCGTCGTAAATAACGCAGGCAAATTCTGCGTCAAGCATTGAAAACATTTCCGTTCCGTACTCACGGTACAAGGGCAAAAGTATTTCGCAGTCGCTTCCGCTTTTAAAGGTGTATCCTTTTTCTGTTAACTCTTCTTTTAGCTTTTCAAATCCGTAAATCTCTCCGTTACAAATAACATAACTGCCACCCAGCTCAAAGGGCTGCATACCGGACGGCGTCAGCCCCATAATTGACAGTCTGTGAAATCCCAAAAGTCCCTTGCCTGTATCAACCACTCGGCTGCCGTCGGGCCCTCTGGAAACGGTTCGTTCAAATCCTTTTTTAAATGCTTGCAAGTCGGCACCGCTGCCGCAATAACCCATAATAGAACACATATTTATAACCTTCCAAAATATCAAATATGACTTTTAGCGCACTCCGAAAAGGAGCTTTCCGTATGTGGGATATTTCCAATATTTCTCCGCAGTAAGATTTTCGGCTTCATCAGCAGGAGCACGGAGAGCTTCCATTTTGGGAATGATTTCATCACGGATAAATGCGGAAGCTTCCATTACATCCTCTATCTTTTTATACTCTGCCACAGACAGCTCGAGCCCGTCGGTAGCAGCGTCAATTTTTTCAAGAAGAACGGAAAGCTTTTCTATAAGCTTTTTTTCGTAAGCATATGAAACGCCTATGCTGTTCTTTTTGCAGGCTGTTTCTGACAGATCTGCAATATATTCGTCAACTGACGGCATAATCATCTTGCGAGACATATCAAGCATTGTCAAAGCCTCAATGTTAACGGTCTTTACATAGTTTTCAAGCATAATTTCGCAACGTGCCTTAATTTCAGTCTCGGAGTAAACCTTATGAGTAATCAGCATATCAACATTCTTTTTATCAAGGAGCTTTGGCATTGCGTCGGGAGTAGTCTTAAGGTTTGCAAGACCGCGTTTTTCCGCCTCTGCAATCCAAGCGTCGTCATAGCCGTTGCCGTTGAAAATAATTCTCTTGTGGTCTTTGATAGTTCTCTTGATCATATCGTGGAGAGCGCTGTCAAAATCGTCTGCCTTTTCAAGCTCGTCGGCAAACTGTTTTAAGGCTTCTGCAACGGCAGAGTTGAGCATTATGTTTGTGCAGGCAATGGAGTCGGATGAACCGAGCATACGGAACTCAAACTTGTTGCCTGTAAATGCAAATGGGGAAGTACGGTTACGGTCGGTATTATCTCTCTGGAAACGGGGCAGTACGTGAACGCCCAATTTCATTGTCGTTTTCTCTGTTCCGTCATAAGGAGTGTCCGCCTCAATAGCGTCAAGGACCGCCTGAAGCTCGTCACCGAGGAAGATTGAAACAACTGCAGGAGGAGCCTCGTTGGCCCCAAGGCGGTGGTCGTTACCTGCGGTAGCAACTGCAAGTCTTAAAAGATCCTGATAATCGTCAACCGCCTTGATAACGGCTACCAAGAACAAAAGGAACTGCGCATTTTCATAAGGAGTTTCACCTGGAGAAAGCAGATTTTGACCGCTGTCTGTGGAAATTGACCAGTTGTTGTGCTTGCCTGAACCGTTCACACCTGCAAAGGGTTTTTCGTGAAGCAGGCAAACAAGCCCGTGCTTTGCGGCAACCTTCTGCATAATTTCCATTGTTAGCTGGTTGTGATCGGTTGCAATGTTGGTAGTGGCATATATGGGAGCGAGCTCGTGCTGAGCAGGAGCTACCTCGTTGTGCTCGGTCTTTGCAAGAATACCTAATTTCCAAAGCTCCTCGTTGAGTTCTTCCATATATGCGGCAACTCTCGGTTTAATAACGCCGAAATAGTGATCGTCAAGCTCCTGCCCTTTAGGCGGAAGACTGCCGAAAAGTGTTCTGCCCGT
>JAFLUN010000061.1:0-7010 GCA_022508785.1 Oscillospiraceae bacterium | reverse complement strand
GATCGTCAAGCTCCTGCCCTTTAGGCGGAAGACTGCCGAAAAGTGTTCTGCCCGTATAAATCAAGTCAGGTCTTTGATCGTAAAGTTCTTTATCTACAAGAAAATACTCCTGTTCGGGCCCTACTGAAGTCTTAACAACCTTTACGTCGGTATTGCCGAACAGTCTGAGTATTCTCAATGCCTGTTTGTTGAGCGCTTCCATTGAGCGAAGAAGAGGAGTTTTCTTGTCGAGAGCCTCGCCGCCGTAAGAGCAGAAAGCAGTGGGAATGCAAAGTGTCTTACCCTTGATGAACGCAAAAGATGTGGGGTCCCATGCAGTGTAGCCACGGGCCTCAAACGTTGCACGAAGTCCGCCTGAGGGGAATGAAGATGCATCGGGCTCGCCTTTTATTAGTTCCTTACCCGAAAACTCCATTAAAACTCTGCCGTCGGGTGCAGGAGAAATAAAACTGTCATGCTTTTCAGCGGTGATACCCGTCAACGGCTGGAACCAGTGAGTGTAATGAGTAGCTCCTTTTGAAACTGCCCATTCCTTCATGGCTTCCGCAACTGCATTTGCAACGGATATATCAAGCTTTGCACCCTCGTCTATGGTTTTTTTCAAAGACTTGTATACCGACCCTGAAAGCTTAGCCCTCATTACTCTGTCGTCAAACACCATTTTTCCGAAAAAATCCGAAACTGTACTCATGCTCAAACTCCTTTATATACATAAAATTTGTTTATAAAACTAAAAAAGGGCAAAGGCTCCTTCGTGTGAACACAAAAGACGCCTTTGCCTTTAACCCTTTATTTAACTTTTCAGCTCTTAACTTTAAAAATAAAGAAAGAGCGTCTTCGAGTTAAAATACTCAAAGACGCCCTTGCCTTTCACTCGAGATATTATAACTCTAAGCACAATTGTTGTCAACCCCTCTCACATTGAAAAAACTTTAAAAATCTTTATGAAGAACTTTAAAAATTTTTGTTAAGCACTTTATTTTTATGCGTGTTTGTGCTACAATGTGGTTAAATCACACGGCGGAGGGCTCCTCTTCCGCTATGTTTTTTATAGGAGAAAAATTTCAGCGTGGGGAGAAATATGAAAAATTCGGTAAAAATCATTATAGCGATTGTGGCGGTAGCTTTGGCATTTGCCGTGGCTGTTCCGTCGGTGGTATTCGGATATTCAGCTTACCAGAAAAAAGCAGATCTTAAAATCACCATAAAAAAGGATAAAACTCTCAATGAATTTGAGGGCTTCGGAGCATCTGCCTGCTGGTGGGCGCAGTATTGCGGAAACAGCGAGCTTGACGAGGAAATAACAAAGCTGCTCTATTCCAAAGAAGGCTTGGGGCTTAATATTTTCCGTTATAACATAGGCGGCGGCGAGGCGGACAATTCACAGAGCACCATTGGAAATCCGTGGCGCAAAACCGAAAGCTTTTATGTTCTTGACGAGGAAACGGGCGAGTATAAATACGACTTTACGCGGGACGCAAACGCTCAAAAAATCCTTGACCTTGCTTTGTCTTACGGAACTGTAGATACCGTTGTGTTATTTGCCAATTCTCCGCATTTTTCTATGACGATCTCGGGCAAGGCAAGCGGCGGCGGAAGCGACGGCTGGCAATCCAATCTCTCCCGTGCGGATTACAAAAAATACGTTGATTATTTTCTTACCATAACGCAGTATTTTCTTGATAAAGGTGTGCCCGTAAAATACATAAGCCCCATAAACGAACCCCAGTGGGCTTGGGGCGGCGGATATACAGGTCAAGAGGGCTGTCATTATGATACCGACGAAGAAATATATGAACTTTTAACTCTTTTTGCCAAGGAGATAAAGGCACGCGGAATGGATGTTAAACTCAGTTGCCCCGAAAGCGGTGCGATAGCTGAGAACACAGAGCGTTGGTTCTCGGAGCTTTACGAAAACGCAGATGTGCGTGACGTTCTCGGAACCCTTGCATACCACAGCTATTGGTCTGACGAATATGTGGAGAGAAAGGCAGATTTCGGCGAATGGCTCAATAAAAACGTGCCTGATGCAAAGGTTGAAATGTCCGAGTGGTGCCAGCTCCCCTGCACATCAGATATAACGTCTATTGAGGGTGCACTTATACAGGCTCGCGTTATTGCAAACGATTTAGAATACACGGGGGCTGATTCCTGGAGCGCGTGGGTAGGCGTAAATCAGGCAGGAGTAGCCGATGACGGTAAAAACTATACTGACGGGCTTCTTTCCGCTAACGACGATTTCACCGAATATGAAATCGCAATGCGTTACTGGGCAATGGCGCATTTCAGCAAATTTATTCCTGCAGGCAGTGTAAGACTTGAAAGTAAGAAAAATATAAACGATTTGCAGGTTACAAAGGTCGAAAACACGGAAGAAGACAATCTCACAAAATATGCGACAAATACGGTGTCGTTCCTCACTCCCGACGGCAAGGTGGTATGTGTTATCGTAAACGAAGGCGTGGAAAGAGGACTTTCCTTTAAAGTGGACGCTTCCAAAATGACCGTTTACACTACAACTCAGGACAGTCAGCTTGAAAACACCTATTCAGGTGAGCTTGCAAAAATCCCAATGCCTGCAAACAGTATAATAACCGTTGTATTTGAATGATTTTTTAAAAAATTTACTCCGGCTCCAAGCTTTTTGGGGTCGGAGTTTTTTACTTTCTGATCGCTTTGCGTATTAGCTATTGCAATCCGCGTGTTTCTATGTTAAAATTTAAACAAACTAATAAAAGGGAGTTTTTTTATGAAAAGGGAAATTAGGGCAAAATCTTTTATGAAAAAGTGCCTTGCGGTACTTTTGGCACTGGTTATGACATCTTCCGTACTGCTGACTACTGTATCAGCCGCAGGCTACGGTGAGAACATTCTGCGCACACTTTTCAATCTGAACGATTATGAACTCAAAACAGATTGCGGCGGCGAATGTGATGTTGTACCGACAATCATCATTCCGGGCATCAGCCAGTCAAACGTATGGCTTCTTGACGAAAACGGGGATTACGTGCTGGACGCAGACGGCAATAAAATCAACTGCTTCCCCGGCGTGTTTGACGTTGAATCGCTGCTTTCAGACCTTGCAGCGCCTTTGGCACGCTCTCTTGCAACTCAGAGAGATATGGGACTTTCCGACGCTGTGGCAGATGCGGCTGAAAAGGTATTCTCCGTAAACGCTACCGACAATAACGGTAAGCCTATGGGGAATGTTGAGGTTGAAAAATACTATCATTCCATAGCGGAATGTACAGAAGAGGAAAAGGAGTTTATTCTTAGAGTAACTCCCGTTTCCGAGCTCTTTGAAAGAGCCGGCGAGGATCACGTTTATTTCTTCGCATACAATTCCTTCGGCAACATTATGGATGAGGTTGATGAGCTTTACGAGTTCATTCAAATGGTAAAGGCGGAAACCGGTCACGATAAGGTCAACATTGTTCCCATTAGTATGGGCGCAACCCTTGCCAACGGAATTATCGACCGTTATCCTACTATTTATAAGGATTTAAATAAAGTCATATTTATAGTTCCCGCGCTTAACGGTTCTACAATAATCAGCGACATTTTGAAGAAGGAACTCACCTTCCTTGATATGAACTATCTCTACAACGGCTTCTTAGAGGAGATTATGAGCGAGAGCGATGCAAGACTTATCGAGTTAGCTCTTCGTATGCTTCCCGACGAGGTTGTGCAGGCAGTCGTTGAAAAAGCCGTTGACAGAATTCTTGAGGTAGCAATACAAAATTCTACAAGTATGTGGGCACTTTGTCCTAAAGAAGAGTACCCTGCACTTGCAAAGCAGTATTTGTCCTCAGGCGCGAAAATAGAGCTTAGACGCCAGACCGATCTTTATTACAAAGCGCAGTGCAATTCTGTTGCAAATCTCTACAAGCTCCGCGATAAGGGCGTTAAAATATTCGACATTGTTGATTACAACTTGCCTCTTTATAATGTTGGTAACTCGTGGAATACCGAAAACGGAGACGGAATTATTCCGCTCAGATCCACCTCTATGGGCGCTTTCAGCGCAAATGCAGGCGAAACGCTTCCTAAGGGTTATAAACAGCAGAATATAAACTGCTCTGACCCAACGCACAACCACATTTCTCCCGAAAGAATAGTTGACGCATCGGTAGGCGCATTCCCCGATACAACCTTCTACTTCAAGGGTCAAAACCACGCCACAACAGGCTGGGACGATATTATAATGTCGTTAGCGACCGACTTGGTTATGCTCGATACTATTGAGAATGTATATTCAGATCCCAATTATCCGCAGTTTAATATAGGCAGAGAGACGGCAGAGCTTAGAAACGAGCTTCTTCCCCTTGCCAGAGAGATTGACCCGTCAACACTCAGCGCAGAAGATGCCGCCGAGCTTGAGGCCGCAATTGCCGCCGCTGACGACATGCTTTCAAGAACAGTAGGTGTTGAGGGCGAGGCAGAGGCCGTTACCGCTGACCTTAGAAGCATTCTTGAAAAAATCGGCGTTGTTGAGCCCGTGTCAGAAGGTATTCCCTCTGACATTGTAAGGAGAATAAGCCTTTGGTTTTTTGACATTGCAGGCTCTAACGGATATTCCGAAATACCCGGCATAGTATTTGAGGATATTCTCAATTCCCTCGGCGGTCAGGAAAATGACCCCACCGAGCCTGAACCCGAACCCGAGTTCGTGCCGGAAACCGAGCCCACCACCGAAGAAGAAAAAGAACCTGTTACAGATTCAAATATACCTAATACGGACACTACGATTCCTGCAGTTGTTATCATCGCAGTAACAGCAATTGCAGTTGTTGGTATAACCGTAACGGTAGTTTGCGTAGTTAAAAGAAAAAGAGAAGAAGCGTAAATTTATAAAAAATATTACTAAATAAAGTAAAGCCGGTATATATTCTGTCTAAAGCAATATATACCGGCTTATTTTATGTTTTTTCTCTGTATAAACGGCATTAAAACTCCTTTTCAAGTTGTTTCCATAAAGTTTGACGGCATTGTCTTTGCGAAACTATTTTATTCTCCGACTATTTCTTTTTTGGAGTGAATTTGTAGCCGTTACCGCAATAATATTTTGGATCTTTAATCATTTTATTTATATGCTCGTCGGGTATTCCATTTGGAAAAGCATTGCAAGCGGGCTTAACACCTAAACGATTTACACAAGTATTACAAGGAATATCTATTTTACTCGGTTGCCAATCCCCTTGTCTTGCTCCGAATTTATCTCTATCAGACAATTCAGAATATCTCTTATTTTGCTCTTCACGGGTTAATTTAAAAAACTCTTTTAATGTTAGATTTCCGTTAGTCATAAATAATTCCCCTCAATTCTCGCAATATAAAATTGAGAATTACATTTAAATTATATTTCGTTCTCAAAATATCTTTTAGTTTTTATTGTAATTATAATTCATTTTTCCGTTATATAAAACCCCCGAGAAAAAATTTTTTAATAGAATTGACATGACATAAAAATAAAACTACACTACTCACTTTTGTCTTTACTAACGACTTTCGCTGTGATATATTATAATTGTGATAAGACTTAATTCGTTGTGAAGGAGAAATACTATGAAAACCAATGCTAAAAACCGCCGAAAAGGGCTTAAAATCACAGCAATAATTCTCGGGATAATAGCCGTAATAATTTGTTCGGCGATAGTGGCAGTAAGTGTGCTCACCCTGCCCGTTGACGACAGTTCCGAAAAGGCAGTTTCGGTCGGCGGATTACTAAAATCAGAAACTGTTGATTATAAAGCAGACAGCTCCGAAGGTCTTGAGAAAAATCCTATGATTAAAATATTGCAGGTTGTGTGGAAATTCGTTGCAAAGAGTGACGAGGCAGTCCACGCCGAGCAAACTCCGCCCGAAAATCTTACGAAAAAGTATGATATTCCTTACATAGATGACGGAAACAGATATCATATGCTCGACATTTACTATCCCGAAAACGCGACTGAAGAAATGCCCGTGATAATCGACATTCACGGCGGCGGTTGGCTTTATGGGGATAAAAATTTAAATGAATACTATAATTTAGCACTCGCCGACAGAGGCTTTGTAGTTTTCAGCATAAGCTACCGCCTTGTGCCTGATGTTACAGTAAACGAACAGCTTTGGGACTGTATGGAGGCGCTTAATTGGATAAGCAAGAATATGAGCAATTACCCTTGTGACGGAAAGAATATAATGCTCACGGGGGATTCCGCAGGCGGAATGTTCTCATCATACTGCGCCGTTTTACTGCAAAGTAAAGAACTGAGAGAAATTTTTGAGGTCAGCGATGTTGATATGGATTTAACCGCTCTGCTTTTGACCTCTCCCGTGCCCAATATGAATACAAAGGGAGACTATATGATGAGAAAGCTTTACTGGGGCACCGATTATAAAGCAAAGGCGACTTATGAATATATGAATTTCGACCAAATTATAAATTTTGCCCAGCTTCCGCCGACATATTTAATTACCAGCAGCGGAGATACCGCTCATTCCTCAACTATTGCGACATATGAACTGCTCAAAAGCAAAGGTGTAGAGACAAAGCTTGCAGATTACTCTGATTTAAGGGACAATAAAAAGCTTCCACATGTTTTCAGCGTGCTTGAGCCATTTGATGAGTACGGAAGTAAAGCTATTGACGATGCCCTCGATTTTTACAGAAATAATTTAAAATAAAATTGCGTAAATGCGCCATAGACAAAACAACACGGTATCAAAAGATACCGTGTTCTTTTTATTTGCTATTTATTATTTGATGTCGATAATCAGTTGATTTCAGAAAGCTTAACGGGTCTGCCCTCGTTAGCTGATTTTTCAGCGGCAAGAGCAATTTTAACTGACTGCAATCCTGCGTGGATTCCAACAGGTGTGTCCGTGTTATCAACAACAGCGGCTACGAACTGTCTTACCTCTTCCGAGAAGCTTTCCATATATCTTTCAAGGAAGAAATAGAGGGGTTTTTCGCCTGTTACGCCGTCAACAGTTGAAATTACTGCTGATGAAAGCGTGTCGTTTGA
>JAFLUN010000060.1 GCA_022508785.1 Oscillospiraceae bacterium | reverse complement strand
CCGTAATTGAGCTTGCCGTTATCTTTTGCGCAAAAATATTTGCTGCTCATAGAAATTCCTCCTACATCCTTTAATGACTGTATGTTTCGTGAGGTTATTATACAACATTTTTACAAAAATAGGAAGAGAAAAAACTCAAGAGGTTTTAAAGGAATTTACGCAAATGAAATTTTTTCTTAATTTTAAACAGTGGTGTTTTAAAAGGCTAACTGTGTTTTTAGACATCTGACAGCCATAATATTAGTGCATTATTTACAAATTAGGGCATTTTATACAAAAATAGTTAAAAAATCGTTTATGCATTTTTCATAAATATTTTATAAAAAATTTGTAAAAAACGCTTGACAACTAAATTTTAAAGTGCTATTATATAGACACAACAGAAGAAAAGGAGGCGCTCATAATGTACGAATACAGACGTGAGATGCAGCTTATTGAAGAGCTTGAAAGCGAAAAGTTCTCAATAAAAGCAATCCTCAAGGCAGTTGAGCTTTTAAGTTTAGTTCGCTGAAACTGCCTGTCAGCTTTTGTTGTAAGGTATTCTTGTGCAGAAAGTTTTTCCCTAATCCCCAACATTTTTCCCTTTCCTTTTTTCATAAATATAACACCCCATTCCCTTTCTGCACAAGAATTTTTATATATAGACTTGGTTCCCCAAGTCGTTTCAATGGTTCATAATTTTTCTTTCTATTATATATTTACCCGAAAAGAGGCTGTCAGAAATTGACAGCCTCTTTTTTATAGTTTTGTATATTTATTTGTAGCCTCGTAGGAGACGATGCCCTCATCGTCCCGAAGTTGACAAAAGGTTACTAAAATTTTTGTGCTTTTTGCGGGCGTGTGTGGGCACCCTCCCCTACAAGATTATTCATTTAATTATATTTGGAATGAATAGTGAAAACAAATAATTAAATACAAATTTCTATATCATTTGCATCAAATCTATCGAACCCGTGGGGCAGGCTTCGTGGCACTTGCCGCAACCGATACATTTAGAATAATCAACGTGAGCAACAAAATTTTCAACCTTAACGGCGTCATATTCGCAAGCCTTAACGCACTTCATACAGCCGATGCAGCCAACCTTGCACTCTTTTCTTGTCTGAGCGCCTTTATCGTGATTTTTACACGTAACCGCCGCAGTAGTCCTGTGCAGGGGTATCATTTCAATAAGCCCCTTAGGGCAGGTGCGAACGCACATACGGCAGGCACGGCACATAAGGGGATTTACCCTTGCAACGCCGTCGCACATATGAATTGCATCGTAGGGGCAAGCCGCCTCACAGTCACCAAGACCTATACAACCGTATACGCAGTCTTTCGGGCCGCCGTAAAGCTGAACTGCCATTTTACAGCTGTAAACACCCTGATAAATATATTTTTCCGTTGCATTTCTTCGGTGGCCTTTGCAAAGCACAACCGCCGCTGACGGTTGAACTGCTCCAGCCTCAACTCCCAAAACGCCTGCAATAGCCTTTGCGGTATCGTTTCCGCCGGGGGCACAAAGAGCCGTATCCTCCGTGTCCCCTTTCGAGAGAGCGGCGGCATACCCGTCGCACCCTGAAAATCCGCAAGCGCCGCAGTTAGCGCCGGGAAGACATTCACGGATTTTTTCCGCCTTTTCGTCTTTAGGTACCGCCATAATAACGGAGGCAATTGCAAGACCTAAGCCTGCCACAAGACCTGTAACCGCCACAATGGCGACTGCAATAACAATTTTCATCATAATCACAGCCCCCTTTAAGCGAACATATTGTCAACAAGTCCCGCAAAGCCTAAAAAGGACATTGAAACGAGAGATGCTGAAACGAGGGTTATGGGAAGTCCCTGCAAGGATTTGGGAATATCGCACCCTTCAAGCCTTTCACGGACACCTGCAAACATAACCATTGCAACCAAAAAGCCGATACCGCCGCCCAAAGAATAAACCATTGACTGCCAGAAGTTATAGCCGTTGTCAATATTAAGAAGAACAACGCCCAAAACCGCACAGTTCGTAGTTATGAGCGGAAGGTAAATGCCCAGCGCATTGTAAAGGGAAACCATATATTTTTTCAGCACAATTTCAACAAGCTGAACCAACGCCGCAATAACGAGAATAAAAACTATCGTCTGCAAATATTCCATACCGTTGGCTTTAAGCAAAAGGTTTATGGGGTACGTAACGGCGGTGGCAAGAACCATAACGAAAATAACCGCTCCGCTCATTCCCGCAGCCGTATTCACCTTTTTGGAAACGCCCAAAAACGGGCAAATGCCTAAGAACTTGCTGAGAATAAAGTTGTTTGTAAGTATTGCGGTGAGAAGTAAAGATAATGCTATTTTCATCCTACGTCTACCTCCTCACAAGTTTTACCGTCGGCAATCAGCGCACAGTTTTTCGCCATTGGGCAGGTGTCACAACCGTTGATTTCCGCCTTAGGTTTGCCGTTTCTTTCCGCAAGCTTATTGGAAAGAGCTATCAATATGCCGAACACGAAAAATCCGCCCGGTGCCAACACAAAAATCGTAAGGGGATTTTCGCTTAAAAACGGAATTTTAAATCCGTTAAATGTAATATCACTGCTGAATACAGCCAATAAATCCTTTATTCCCGAAAGGAATGTGCCTGAGCCTAAAATTTCACGGACCGTACTCATAAGGAAAAGCGCCGCAGTAAAGCCTATGCCCATTCCGAGCCCGTCAAGAGCAGATGCCAAAACCGCATTTTTTGAAGCAAACGCCTCCGCTCTGCCTAAGATTATGCAGTTAACAACAATTAAAGGTAAATAAACGCCGAGAGCAGAATCGAGAGCGGGAACAAAGGCTTTTACAAGCAGTTGAATTATTGTAACGAAGGATGCAATAATTACTATGTACGCAGGGATTCTGACTTTTTGCGGAATTACCTTTCGCAAAGCGGAAATTACAATGTTGGAGCAAAGCAAAACTGCCGTTGCCGCAACGCCCATACCGATAGCGCTTGCAACAGACGTTGAAACCGCAAGGGTGGGGCAAGTGCCCAGTACTAATCTGAAAACGGGATTTTCGGAAATCAGCCCTTTTGTAAACTCCTTGCCAAGTGTTTTTTTCTCAGCCATTGCTCTCACCTCCCACAGCGTTTTCAACAATATTTGTCGCCTTATTTACACAGCGGGTTACCGCATTTGACGTAATGGTAGCACCCGTAAGTGCTTGAATTTCATTGTCTGCCGAAGCATTTTTTGAAGCGGTAAGCTCGCCCTTTTTGCCTGTAAATTCATTTCTGAATTCGTCTTTTTTAGCGTTCATGCCAAGGCCGGGAGTGTCGTCAATGGTAAGTATTTCAATACCTGTGATTTCACCGCTTGCGGAAAAGCCCGTCATAACCCGGATAGTGCCGCCGTAACTTTTATCCTCAGTTGTTACTGCAAAGCCTACCGTGTTTCCGCCACTGTCTTTCGCTTCAAAATAAATGTTGCCGTCTTTGTCCGTTTTTTCTTCAAAGTCTACTGCATCCTTGCAAACTCTAAGCCTTGCTTCCGACGCTGATTTAGCGGCAACCTCTTTGATTTTCCCTTCTGTAACGGAGTTTGTAAATCCTAAAAGAGCGGTAGCAACAGCGCAGATCACAAAAAGCGAAATTGTGGGAACCAAAATCTCTTTTAAACTGAATTTTTTCATTTGCCTTCAGCCTCCTTTACTTTTTTAGGAGTACCGAAAGGCTCGGGCGTTGTTATATGCTCAATGAGCGGCACTAAAATGTTCATAATAATAATTGAGAATGAAACACCCTCGGGAAGATTTCCGAAAATTCTTATAAGCGACGTCAATATTCCGCAGCCCACAGCATAAAGGAATTTACCTCTTGTCGATATGGGCGAGGTGGTGTAATCCGTTGCCATAAATACTGCGCCTAAGACCAGTCCCCCTGCCATAAGCTCATAAAGAACATACCCCAAATCGCCTTTGCCTGCTATCAGCATTATAATCGCAACCGTGCCAATATAAAACGCAGGGATATGCCAAGAAATTACCCGTCTTACAAGAAGATAGATAAATCCAATTATAAGAGCCGCAATGCAAACCTCTCCTAAACAGCCGCCCCGAAGCCCAAAGAACATTCCGAGTAAGCTCTGTTCCGGCATTTCGCCCGTTTTCAGCGATGCCAGCGGAGTTGCGCCCGTTAACGGAATTGTTGAAACCAAAGGCACGGGGAACGAGCCCATTTTTGACGGGAAAGAGGACATAAGCACAATTCTGCCGATAAGCGCAGGATTTACAAAGTTTTGCCCTATTCCGCCGAAGAACTGCTTTGCAATTACTATTGCAAAAAAGTCGCCTATGATTATCATCCAAACTGGCAAGTTGGCAGGAACGTTAAATGCTACTAAAAGCCCCGTTACAACTGCCGACAGGTCGCTTATTGTATTGTGACGCTTCATAACCCGTCTGCAAATATATTCGAATGCAACGCAGGAAATAACTGAAACCGCCGAAAGAACAAGCGTTCTTACGCCGAAAATGACATACGCCGCAACAAGTGAAGGGATAAGCGCAATTATTACGTCAAGCATTATTCCGCTGGAGGTCTGCCTTGAGCGGAAGTGCGGAGAAGCACTGACCGTAAGTTTTTGTTTTAGTTCGCTCATTTTGTCTGCGCCTCCCTTATAATTGATTTCGCCAATCTCATATGCTGAACAAGGGGTTTGCCTGCAGGGCAGGAGTATGCACACGAACCGCATTCCATACAAACAAGGGTGCCTGCGTGCTTTAGCCGTTCAACGTTCTTTCTCTTTGCAAATCTTACAATGTTTGTGGGAACAAGACCCATGGGGCACGCCTCATGGCATTTGCCGCAGCGGATACAGTCAGTTTCCTGCTTTACGGCAAGCGCGCCTTTTTTGGTTTTTGTAAATGCAAGCAGAGCGTTGTTACCCTTGAGCGTTGGGTAATCCGTGCTTGAGAGCGCCATACCCATCATAGGACCGCCGCACACTATTTTTTCGGGCTCACCGTCAAAGCCGCCGCAAAAATCAATTATGTAATCCATCATCGTGCCTACGGGCACCCTAATGTTTTTAGGCTCTTTTATAGCCGAGCCGTCAACCGTCATACTGCGTGAAACGAGCGGTTTGCCCGTTTTTAAATATCTTCCTACGAAAGCAATACTTGCAACGTTCATTACAACACAGCCCACGTCTGACGGCAATTTTCCGGGCGGGATTTTTCTGCCCGTGGCGCTTTGGATAATCATTTTTTCAGCGCCCTGAGGATATTGCGATTTCAATATCATAATCTTAACCTTATCGCCGCTGCCGTTATCGTGGTCTGCAATCTCCTTTAGAACCTTTATCGCCTTCGGCTTGTTGCTTTCAACCGCAATTATTACGCTTTTAATATTAAGATATTTTGCAACGGCATTAACGCCCTCCAAAATATCGTCACCGTGCTCCAAGCACTCACGGTAGTCAACGGTAATAAAGGGCTCACATTCCGCCGCGTTGATTATGAGCGTGTCTATTTTAGCATTCTGCGGAAGATTTAACTTCACGTGCGCAGGGAAGCCTGCTCCGCCAAGACCGACAAGCCCTGATTCCCTTACCGCTTTAATGAAAGATTCTGTATCGTGAACCTCAGGCGGCGCAAAATCTGCCTCTGTGTCCGTGCCGTCGCTTTCAATTACGACTGCTTTGGACACAGCGCCTGAAGCTAAACGCACGTCCTTTATCTCCTTAACCGTGCCGGACACGGATGCGTAAATAGGCGCGCTGACATAATTTTCGCTGTCTCCTATTTTATCCCCGACCAAAACGCTGTCACCAACGGCTACAGTCGGTATACAAGGTGCGCCGATGTTCTGCTGCATTGCAATTGTAACAAACGGCGGTGTAGGTATTCTTACAACCGGCATTTCGGCAGTGTTTTTAAAATGAGCAATGTCAATTCCGCCTCTGCCCTTTTTGACCGGCTTTAAAATTCCCTTCACTTTCCCATCTCCTTTGAAAATAATTTCTCCAATCCATTAAAATACGGTATTGCGGCTCTGAGTATCGCTCCCGTAATCACTCCCGTAACTACCGATACAACAAGCAGTACGGGGGCGTATCCGAAAACGGCGGTTGAGCCAACCGTAATGAAAGATACAATAAGCTGCCCTGTGTTGTGACAGACCGCTGAAAGCACTCCGGCGCCTACACAGCCTATCCTTTTAATTCGCCTTAAGACTATTAACATACAAATTCCGCTTAAGAATCCGCCTGCAAGGCTCATAAGCCCTGCCACAGCGCCTCTTGTTAAAAACGCAAAAAACGCTTTTGCAAATACAATAAACAAGGTTTGCGGAACGCCTAAGCTTAAAGCGGAAAACATAACGATTATATTTGAAAATCCGGGCTTTGCCCCCGGCGGCAAAATAGCAAATGTGGGCAAAAAGCTTTCAAGGATTGACAGCACCACCGAAAGTGACGTAAAAAGCGCCGTGACCGTTAGTTTTTGAATTTTTACGCTTTTCATATTACCCCGTCACCGCCTTTGGCGCACTTTTGTCATTTCCTACGATTTCAACGGATACCCTGTTGGGCACGCAGACCGCTGACTGCCCTTTTTTTGAAAGATGCCCTGCATTTACACAAATTTTATCGTGACAGGTTGAATTTTCAACGTAAATTTCACCGCCGCCGTAAACAATTAAAACACCGTTTACGGAGATTTCCGTTTTTCCGTCATTTGTTAAAGATACCGTCTTATATTCTTTTCCGTCAACACGGATTACGGCAGTTTTTCCGATTTCGTTTGATTTAAATAACAAAAGCAAAACCGCCGCAAGTAATATAATACCAATAACTATAAAATCCGACACTGTAATAAGTCGTTTCACTCTAATTTACCTCTACAAAACTTACCGAAAAGCTGTCGTCTACAAGGTGGAATTTATCTCGAAGTGTGCTCGAAATTAGAACGCTCTTGTCCTTTTTCACAATAATAAACTCCGCATTTTCCTTTTTTGCAAGGCTCACTCCGTCCTCACCTAAGATAAACAGAGCGGTTGAAAGGAAATCGGACTGAGTTCCGCCTTTTGTTATCACCGTAACGCTTGTAATATCGCTTTCCACGGGGAGCCCCGTCTGCGCATCAAAAATATGGCAGTACCTTTTCCCGTCTTTTTCGAAATATTTTTCATAATCGCCCGACGTCGAAAGGAAAGCATTACTAACACTTACGGTCGCAAAATATTCGCCTGCATTTCCAAAGGGGTTACGCACTCCAACGGTAAAATCTTCCGATTTACCCGAGCTTCCGAACACGCCCACAGTTCCGCCGACGGTCACAATTCCGCCCTTTGCACCTTCACTTTTGAGAATTTCAACGCCCTTTTCGCAAACAGTCCCTTTGCCGAATGCGCCGAAGGAAAGCTTTGCGCCGTTTAAAAGAGTAACCCGATTTCCGCTGACGGTAAGGTTTTTCATATCCGCCTTTTTAACGGTTTCGGCTATTTCCTCGTGGCTCGGCACTCTTCCCTCGCCCGAAATGTCCCAAGTATCAACAAACGGTTTTGAAAGAAGGGTCATTTTGTCGCATTTTGAAACTAAATCAACACATTCGTTTATGTAAGAAATAAATTCTCCGCCGTCATCGGTATATTCGCCCTGTTCATTTAGTTTATATACGGCAGAGGTGCTAATTGTATCGGAAAGAAAATTTTCATCAATGCACTTTATTTCATCAACAGCGCTTTTCGCCTTTTCTTCGCCGTTTTTCGTGCCGAATACCGTAACCTTAACTTCACTGCCGCAGGCAAAGCCGTACTGTGTTTTTTCAGAATACATATCTTTAACAAAAGAAAAAACGAACACTGCGCAAATCGCTAAAACACAGAAAATCGGCAGAAGTTTTTTTACGGTTTTCAACTAATCACCTCGCAACGGGATTTTGTATACCTTTTATATAATACTATATCACGCAAATTTATTCAATGTAAATTCAATACAAAATCCAAAAAAATTATTAGTAAAATGCCCCAAACCCCTTGAAAAATAAGGGATTTATTGATAAAATATTAACAATCTCAAACGCTAAGGAGACTGTTATGAACACACATTTTAATTTCTGTATGCCCGCCGAAATTTTAAGCGGAAAAGGTATAGTAAAAACGAGTAGTGAGATATTCAAGCTTTTGGGCAAAAAGTGCCTTATTGTAACCGGAAAAAGCTCTGCCGAAAAATGCGGAGCCCTCGCGGATGTTACCGCCGCTTTAAAGGCGGCAGGAGTTGAATATTCGGTTTTCAATAAAATAACCGAAAATCCGCTCACCGCAACCTGCTGTGACGGCGGAAGAGCCGGCCGTGAATTTGGAGCTGATTTTGTCGTAGGTATAGGCGGCGGTTCACCCCTTGATGCCGCAAAGGCAGTTTGTGTTTACGCTTCCAACGATCATATTGTGAATGACGGGATTTATACGGAAAAAATTATAAACATTCCCCTGCCCCTCGTCTTAATCGGCACAACGGCGGGAACGGGCAGTGAGGTAACCGGCGTTTCCGTCCTTACCCGTGAAAACGGCAGAAAGCAGAGTGTCAGCGGCAAAAACTTTTACGCAAAATACGTGCTTGCCGACCCCACATATACATACAGCGTTCCCACGGCTACAACCGTTTCAACGGCTCTTGACGCCTTCGCCCATGCAGTTGAATCGTATTTTTCCAAAAAGCATGATTTTCTTTCACGCAAATTTTCCTGCCTTGCAGTAAGCGAAATAGTGCCTCTCCTTTTAAAATTAAAGGATTCTGATTTTAAACTGAGCGAGGAAGAGCGTGATTCCCTTTATTTCGCATCTCTTTACGCTGGCCTTGCACTCAATAAGGGCGGCACCTGCTTCCCTCACGGAATGGGATATGCTTTAACAGAAGATTACGGACTGCCTCACGGATTGGCGTGCGCAGTATTTATCCCTGCGTTTCTTAAGGAAGCTAAGAAAGGTGACGGCAAAGGCTATGCCGAAATAATAAAAGCAACAGGTGTTTCGGAAAATGAGCTTTTTAAGGTTCTTGACGCTCTTTGCAAAGCGGATATAACAATTCCCATTGAAAAAATTGAGGAATACAGAGTTCGCTGGAGCACACTTAAAAACTTTAAAAATTCACCCACGGACTTCGGCGCTGATGACGGCGCTTCCCTTGTGTATAATCTGTTTGGGGAAGTGTAATTGTGTCCTACAAGATAACCAATTC
>JAFLUN010000006.1:20173-39014 GCA_022508785.1 Oscillospiraceae bacterium | reverse complement strand
CATCAAAAAATAATATTGCAGATATTAAGAAGAGAATGAGCTCACAGACAATTGGCTTTGATAAGCTAAATCAGCTCCGTCACACAAGATATTACGTAAATGCAGACGGAATTAAAGCTCATATGAAAAAGCATGCCGCAATTATTGCGCCTAAATTCCAAATCGTTCTTGATGCTTTGGAAAAAGAGATTGCACCGCTCGGAATCGGCGAGTGGATTAAACCTAACGGCGGTTACTTTATAAGCTATAATACAACAGTCGGAAGCGCAAAGAGAATAGGCGAGCTTTGTAAAGAGGCAGGTCTTGTTCTTACAACGGTCGGAGCTACTTATCCTTACGGAAAAGACCCGCATGACAGCAACATTCGTATTGCGCCCACGTTCCCGTCAAACGACGAGCTTCAAAAAGCAGTTGAAATTTTCTGCTTATGTGCTAAAATATCAGCAGTAGAAGCTTTACTTTAATAAGAGGTAAATATGAATACTGCCGTGAATCAAAACACAATCGAGAAAAAGGTGTCTGCTATAATTGTAGCTGCAGGCACTTCTTCCCGTATGCACGGTATTGACAAACAGCTTTTGGATATAGGCGGGAAGCCTGTAATCGCAAGGGCTGTTTTTGCTTTTGAGAAATCCGAAATTATAAACGAAATTGTAATTGTCACCCGTGAAGATATAATCGAAAATATAAACGATTTAGTTTTAAAACACGGATTTACAAAAGTTAAAGCCGTTGTAAAAGGCGGCGACACAAGGCAAAAAAGCGTGTTTAACGGTATTGCAGTTTGTGGGGAAGATAGTGAGTATATAGCAATTCATGACGGTGCTCGGCCTTTTGTTACGCAGGATATTATAAAAAATACCGTTGAAGCCGCAATAAAATACGGGGCGGCTTCGGCGGCGATTACTGCAAAGGACACAATAAAAATTGCAGATGATAATAATAAAATAATCAGGACGGTTGACAGAGATACTGTTCGTTTGATGCAAACACCGCAGGTATTTAAAAAGGAAGAATACATAAACGCAATGAAAACCGTTCCAAACAGTGAACTGTTTACGGACGACTGTCAGCTTTTGGAAAATTACGGTAAACCCGTTTACGCTGTTGAATCAAGTCCGTTAAATATTAAAATTACAACCCGTGAGGATATTATATTTGCTGAATCTGTTTTAAGGAGTGAAGGAAATGATTAGAATCGGTCACGGCTATGACGTTCACAGACTGACTGAAAACAGAAAACTGATTTTAGGCGGAGTAGAAATTCCAAATAATAATATCGGTCTTTTAGGTCATTCAGACGCAGACGTTTTACTTCACGCAATTTCAGACAGTTTGCTGGGAGCGGCGGCTCTCGGCGACATTGGAAAGCATTTTCCCGATAATGATGAACAATATAAAAATGCCGACAGTTTAATTCTTCTTCAAAAAGTTAATTCTCTGTTAAAAAGTGAAGGTTATACCGTTATAAACGTTGATTCTACCGTATTGGCGCAAGCTCCTAAGCTTGCTCCTTACATTTTAGAGATGCGTGAGAATATTTCCAAGGCTTTGGAAATTCCGATTGACTTTGTAAGCGTAAAGGCAACCACAGAGGAAGGTCTTGGCTTTACGGGGCAAAAAGAGGGAATTGCCGCTCACGCAGTGACACTTATTGAAAAATAATATCAAAATTCACCCTGCCGCATAAGATGTGACAGGGTGGTGTTTTTATGGACAAAGTAAATTTTAAGTTTAATTCAATAACTTACGCAATAAAGGCGAAAAATACAGCCGAACGCTTAGGCTGTAAAACAAGGCTGTTCAAAAACCCAAATCCTAAAAAGGGTGAGGGCTGCGGATACAATTTAATTGTAACAGGAAAATTCAGCGAGGTAAAAAAGGCTTTTGACGATAGCAAAATAAAATACACGGAAATAGAGATGCTTAAATGATATATTTTGATAACGGAGCAACGTCGTACCCAAAGCCTTATTCCGTTGTAAATGCAGTTGAAAAGTCCTTTTCAAAATTTTGTGCTAACCCCGGCAGAGGCGGTTATGAAACTGCTATGAAATCTGCGGAAATGATATATAATGCAAGAGAAGCTGCGGCGCAAATTTTTAATTCTGACGCGGAAAATGTTGTCTTTACTCCCGGCTGCACATATTCTCTTAATATGGCAATTAAAGGCTTATGTAAACCCCACTCGCATTTTATTATTTCCGATTTAGAACACAATTCTGTTGTAAGACCCCTTGAAAAACTCAAAGCTTTAGGACAATGCGACTATTCTGTTGCAGAAATCACACCCGATAAAACGGAAACGGTAAGCAATTTTGTAAATCTGTTCAGGAAAAATACTGTTGCCGTAATTTGCACGCTTTCTTCAAACGTATTCGGAATAATGCCACCTGTTGAAAAAATCGCAAGAGAAGCGCATAAAAACGGAATTATGTTTATCCTTGATTCTGCGCAGGGAGCAGGATATTTGCCTATTGATATGGCAAAAGATCAAATAGACATTAACTGCTCTGCAGGGCATAAAGGTCTGCTCGGACCTATGGGAACAGGATTGTTGGTGATTTCAAAGGATATGTGTTTGAATACGCTTATTGAAGGCGGAACTGGCAGTAATTCGGAAAGCCTTAATCAGCCGAATTTGTATCCTGACAGATTGGAAAGCGGAACGCCTAATGTTCACGGAATAGCAGGGCTTGGTGCCGGAATAAAATTTATACAAACGGTAAAGCCTGAAAATATTTTATCTCACGAAAACAGAATAATTAAATATATTTTTGACGAACTGAAATCAAGTGAAAATATTATTTTATATTCAGACTTTTATGACGGAGTTCCCAAAGCTCCCGTTTTGTCGTTTAATATAAAAAATATGCAAAGCGAAGAAACGGCGGCTTTGCTCGCCGAAAATGGTATTTGTGTTCGCGGAGGGCTTCATTGCGCGCCTTTGGCACATAAAAAATTCAATACACTTGAAAGCGGAACAGTAAGAATTACGCCTTCTTGGTTTTCAAGTGAAAAAGATACAGATTTTTTAGTAAATTGTATTAAAAAAATTGCAAAATAGAGAAAGATATGATACAATATATCGTGAATATATGTGTCAAAGTGCGTTTTTGCGCCTCGGCACTTGCGATATATTGTATTTTTTTAGTAAAGGGTGTTAAAAATATGTATTTGCTTTCTGTATTTTCCGATTTTTTACAGGATTTTAAGCAGGCAATTTTTTCATTTGATAAAATTTCAGATTTACTTGATGTTTTACTTGTAGCATTTTTGATTTACAGTGCAATAAAGCTTATCCGTGAAACGAAAGCAATTCAGCTTGTAAAAGGTGCAATTTTGCTTGTTGTGCTTTATGCTGTTGTTTCTCTTTTTGAAATGCAGCTCAGCAAATATCTTTTGAGCTTTGTATTTAACGACTTACTCGTTATTCTTATCATCATTTTTTCACCTGAAATCCGCCATGCGCTTGAAAGTGTGGGCAGAAGCTCGGTTTCAAAGCTTAATATTTTTAATTTTGTAAACAAAGATAATATCTTTAAAAAAGAAAAGATTGTTTCGTCTATTAACGGGGTTTGTAAGGCCTGCGCCGAAATGAGCGATAAAAAAATAGGCGCGCTTATCGTCTTAAAAAAAGAAACCATGTTGGGCGAAATAATAGATACAGGCACTTTAGTTGACGCAACCGTTTCTGCTGAGCTTATCGGAAATATTTTCTTCCCGAAAGCACCTATGCACGACGGCGCCGCAATTATTGAGGACGGCAGAGTAGTTGCCGCAGGTTGTATTTTACCGCTGACAAACAATACTAATATTTCAAGTGAATTAGGCACCCGTCACAGAGCAGCTATAGGAATGAGCGAATTTTGCGATGCTATCGTAGTTGTTGTTTCGGAAGAAACGGGCAGCATTTCGGTAGCGGAGAAGGGCGTTCTGAAAAGAGGAATATCAGACGGGGACCTTCGTGAAATACTGATGAAGAGCTTTATTAAGGACGACAGCGAAAACACAGGTATATTCAAGAAAATTTTCAGAGGTAATAAAAATGAGCAATAAACCTATTAAAATTAAAAAATCAAAATTTTCTTTGTCGAGCATTATCCGAAACAACAAAATACTGATGGTTTTTTCGCTCTTAATTTCCTTCGGACTTTGGATTTGGGTATCGGTTGAAAAAAGCCCGATAGTGCAAAAGGTTATATCGGATGTTCCCGTAAATATTGAATTGAGCGGAAGTGTTCCAGAGCAGCTTAATCTTCAAATTTTCGGAGATGCAAGTTGTAAAGTAGATGTCACCGTATCAGGCAAAAAATATGTTTTAGCGTCTATTGATAAAGACGATATTATTGTTTCAGCAGTCACAAATTACGTTGACAGCTCAGGAAAGAAAACGCTTCAGCTTAAATATTCCGTTGCAGACGGTTCTGAGGATTTTGACATTATTGCTTTATCTTCTAATTATATTGAGGTGTATTTTGATATTTTCAAGCAGGTAGAGCTCCCTTTACAAGCAGAATTTACGAATGACATCAGCTCTCTTCTTCCTGAAGATTGCATTTTGGGAGATATTGTTTTTTCAAAACAGACTGTTACCGTAAGCGGTCCTGCTTCGGAAATCAACAGAATCAGTAAAGTGGTGGCAAATGCAAATCTTACCGAACAGCTTGAAAAAAATACAACCGTTGTTCCTGAAATTCAGATTATTACGGAAGACGGGTCAAAGCTTGAATATTCCGAAATTGACAGCGAGAGCAGTGAAGACGTTACAATGTCAATTCCTGTTTTGAAAAAGGTAACGCTGCCCACTTCGGTTACATTTAAAAATGCGCCTGCAAATTTCTCTTTAGATACGCTTGAATATACGGTTTCACCGAACAAAATAACTGCCGCGGTGCCGATAGATCTTGCAGAAACGCTAAAGTCAATTCCCGTTGCCGTTATTGATTTTGCAGATATAACTAACGGTTTGAACTTTTTCAATATTTCATCGTCGGAGATTCCCGATATTATGGTGACATCCGAAACCGTATCTAAATTCAGAGTAACGGTAAAGGCTTCAGATATTGAGACAGAACCTGCTTCTGAAAATTAGTTTTGGGAAAAAATAAAAGATAGGAGGGACGGTCAGTGAAAAAAAGGCTTTTTGCTTTAACTGCGGTTATAATTTGCCTTTGCCTGTGCTTTTCAGGCTGCAGCTTTTCAATTTTGCCTGCCAACGAATTGATTCGTCCCCCGAAAATAAGCGGTGAGAGCAGTTCTTTGCAGCAGGCATTTGAAGATATGATCGGCAACGAACTAACTCAAATGAAAACGCCTATCAAGGGTGAAAACCGCTCTTCTTTTGTTATTTTTGATATTGACGCAGACGGTAATGATGACGGATTAGTATTCTATTCGGATCCTTCCGTTGATAATTTTGCTCGTATAGCGGTGTTTAAGCATGACGGCAGCGAATGGAAAAATGTTTCTGTTCTGGTGGGTCTTGCTGAGGAGATTTACGAGGTTGGGTTTAACGATATAAACGGTGACGGTAATTATGAGGTTCTCGTTTCATGGACAAACTTAAACCCCGATTCTTCTGCAAATGAAACCCTAACTCTTGTGGGTAACAGAATCCTTACTCTTTATAAATTCAACAACAGCGCAATGACACTTTTGAAAACGGAGGATTTTACTAAGCTGTATGTTTCTGACTTTAACGGCGACGGTGCAGACGATATTTTCCTTTCAACCGTAAGCATTTCTGACGCTGCAAATAAAACAACCGGCAGAATCATAACCTTTAACGAAGATTGCTCCGTTGATTTTGATACATCGTTTTCGCTTATTGGAATGCTTGATATTGTAGCTATTGCTTCGGACTTAGTAAATACCGATGAAAAACAGTATTCAAGAATTTATGTTGACGGCGTTTTAAGCGAAGCGGCATATGTTACCGACATAATTCAATATTCCATAGATGACGGCAAAATTTTTTTTCCTTTTCACAGTAAGGCGGAAAATGAGACACCGCCCACTGCAAGGTCAAGCAAATTATATTCTACCGATATAAATTCAGACGGTATTATTGAGATTCCTACCCTTTATGAGCTTCCGTACAGTAAGCGGATAGAAACAATTACCGACAGTAAAACAAATCCTCTTAATCTTGTTGTTTGGTCACAGCTTCAAAGTAAAGAAATTGTACCCGTACTTCAAACTCTTTATAATAAAACCAATAACTATTATTTTATTTTTAATGAGGAATGGATTTCAAATATTACTGCTGTTTACAATGCAAACAGCTCATTACTTGTTTTTTATTCCGTTGAGAACGGCGAAATTGCAGATAAACTTTTCTCAATTATGACTTTTTCTAAATCTGATTGGGATGATAACAGATACAATTTTGACCTGCTTTTTGACGGTGACGCTTATGTCTACGGATATAAATACGAATCAAATGAGTATATTTCCAAGCAGGAAATTAAGGATAATTTTGTTGTTGTATCTTAGGAGGGCGCAGTGAAAAAAGTATTGATAGCAGAGGACGAAGCTTCAATTAGAGATTTCGTCGTTATAAATCTCCGCCGCAGCGGTTATGAGGTTATTGAAGCGGCTGACGGAACTGAGGCTATGGCTTTATTTGACGGAAACCACAGTGAAATTGACATTGCGATTCTTGATATTATGATGCCGGGCGCTGACGGACTTGAAGTATGCAAATATTTAAGGAGCAAAAGTAAGCGTATAGGAATTATAATGCTTACGGCGCGCACTCAGGAAATGGACAAGGTTACAGGGCTTTTAGTAGGAGCGGACGATTATGTTACAAAGCCTTTTTCACCGTCGGAATTGATGGCAAGAATTGATGCGGTTTACCGCAGGGTAACGCTGACAAACGAGGCGGTAAACAATGCTAATGAAACCGAAAACAGCGCTGTTACATTAAATGAATTTACTCTTGATTTACGCAGTCACACTCTTACCAAAAACGGCGAGCCTATTGATTTAACCCAGGTGGAATTTCAAATTATGGAGTATTTCTTTTCAAATCCCAATGCGGCATTGAGCAGAAGCGATATTTTAAAATTCGTTTGGGGAGACACCTATTTCGGAGATGAAAAAATCGTAGATGTTAACATTCACAGACTGAGAAATAAGGTTGAGGACGAACCGTCATCTCCCGTTCATCTCATAACCGTTTGGGGAATGGGTTACAAGTGGATTATATAATTTTACTGTAAATTCTTATAAGAAATGCGGTGAGTGTAATGGTAAAAAACAGTATAGTTAAACGGTGGATTGTAACGGTGCTTTCGAGCATTATAATTATTATCATTGCATTTTCAATTGTTCTTTGTGTTATTCTCCGCTTGCATTATTATAATGCGGCAAGGCTTACTCTTGAATCGCGTTCAACAGACGTGGTTCTGTCATATTTTAATCAAACTTCCCTTTCTTCGGAAGAGCAGTTTATTAAAACCGCAAGAACCTTTGTGGAAAATTATGCCGATAAAAGTGTTATGGAGGTTTGGATTATTGACACAAACGGTGAAGTAATCGTTTCTTCCACGGGCTTTTCGGTAAAAAATGAAAAATACCCTGATTACAACTACGCCAAGGCTGAGGGAAAGTTTGGCGAATGGATAGGCAAAAATTCCAATAATGAAAAAATAATTGCGCAGACTTATATGCTGCCGCAGAGTGATGTCATCACTTCCGCCGCGGTAAGGTACATTGTTTCTTTGCAGGATATTGACCGTCAGCTTACTTTTATTTATATTATCGTTGCCTTAGTTGCTTTGTTCATTATTTTATTAGTAATAACTTCGGGCGCTTTCTTTATCCGTTCAATTATAAATCCCGTAAAGAAAATCAATGAAACGGCGGACAGAATTGCAAACGGCGATTTTGACGTTTCCATTGAAAAATATAAATACAATGATGAAATAGGTCAGCTTTGTGAAACGATAAATCATATGGCTCACGAAATAAATGAATCCGAACAGCTCAAAAATGAGTTTATTTCCACGGTTTCTCACGAATTGCGCACACCTCTTACGGCAATTAAGGGCTGGGGGGAGACTATTCGTTCTTCCGACGGAGACAAAGAAATCACAGAAAAGGGAATTAACGTTATTGTAAATGAAAGCGAACGCCTCACCGAGCTTGTTGAAGAGCTTTTGGACTTTTCCCGAATGGAAAACGGGAAAATGTCTCTTAAAATCAGCCGAATTGACATTGTGAAAGAGCTTTCGGATGTTATTGAGGCAATTCAGGAAAGAGCTGAAAGGGAAAATATTGAAATAATTTCCGATATTTCCGCAGGTCACATTTACACAAATGCAGACGGGAACCGATTAAAGCAGGTTTTTGTAAATGTTATTGATAACGGTATTAAATACAGTAAAAAGGGCGGATTTGTCAAAATATCGCTTAAACGGTTAAGTAATAATATTCAAATTACTGTTGAAGATAACGGGTGCGGTATTTCTAAGAACGATTTGCCGAAAATTAAGCAAAAGTTTTTTAAAGCAAATAACAGTGCAAGGGGAAGCGGCATAGGTCTTGCCGTTTCTGACGAGATAATAGCTTTGCATAACGGAGAAATTGATATTCAAAGTACATTAGGTGAAGGTACCGTTGTTACAATAAATTTACCTATTAACATATAGAGGTGAAAACTATGAGTGAGAAAGCAAAACACAAAACATCAGTCGGCGGTCAGGCGCTGATTGAAGGAATTATGATGCGTGGCCCTGCAGGCAATGCAATGGCTGTCAGAATGCCTGACGGCACAATAGACGTTGAAGTGGATCATGACGTACCGCTTACTAAAAAGTATAAATTTTTAGGAGTTCCGTTAATTCGAGGAGTTGTTACTTACGTCGATTCAATGATAAGCGGATATAAATACCTTATGAAATCCGCAGACAAGTCAATGACAGAGGAAGAAAAAGAAGAGGATATGTCTAAACTTGACCGTTGGCTTACAGATCATATGGGTCCTGCCATGATGACGGTTATCGGCATTATTTCAACTGTTTTGGGACTTGCTTTAGCTCTCGGAATATTTATGTATCTTCCCACGCTTTTGGTTGATAAATTTGATGAGTTTATTGTAAGGGGAGCCGACCTTTCAAAGCTTCATCCGCTTTTTGAGGGTATTGTGCGAATCATTATTTTTGTTCTTTATATGTGGTTGGTTTCAAGAACAAAGTCAATTAAACGGGTGTTTATGTACCACGGGGCAGAGCATAAAACAATTTTCTGCTATGAAAACGGTCTTGATTTAACCGTTGAAAACGTGCGTAAAATGAAACGCTTTCACCCAAGGTGCGGAACAAGCTTCATTTTTGTTATTTTAATTATCAGTATTTTGCTTACCTCCGCGCTTGTTCTTATTTTCCCCAATCTCCGAGCAGTCAGCAGACCGATTTGGGTTTTGCTGAAGCTTGCAATTTTACCCATTGTAACGGGTATTGGATATGAATTTATTAAATATGCAGGAAAGCATGAAAATGCTCTTGTGAGATTTCTTTCCGCTCCCGGTCTTTTAATGCAGAGAATTACAACCGTTGAGCCTACCGATGACATAATTGAGGTTGGAATTGAAGCGCTCAAAGCCTGCATTACCGACAATCCGGAGGACGACAAAATATAAATGACCCTTTTTGAATTGTATAAAAAATCTGCCGAAGAGCTTTCCTTTGGCGGATGCGGTGAGTTTGAGACAGGCGTTATTTTTAAAGATATACTGAACATTGAAACCAAATTTTACGATTATTCTTTTGTTCAAGCAACCGACAGTCAAATTGCATTGATGAACGAAATAATCGGCAGAAGAAAAAACGGCGAACCGCTTCAGTATATTGTCGGCAAATGGGATTTTTACGGCTTAACGTTCAAAGTGGGCGAGGGCGTTCTTATTCCCCGTCCCGAAACAGAAAATCTTGTTGAATATGTTTTAAACGAGATAAAAAATGTCAAAAATCCTATTGTGTTTGACTTGTGTTCGGGCAGCGGTTGTATAGGCATTACTATTGCGAAAATTCGCCCTGATGCAAAAGTGTATCTTTTTGAAAAAGAGGACAAGGCGTATTCATATCTTAGTAAAAATCTTGAAGCCTTTAAACTCCCGAATGCCGTGCCTGTAAAATGCGATATTTTGGACTGCGATTTGCATGATTTTCCGATTGCGGATGTGATAGTTTCCAATCCGCCGTATATAAAATCTGCTGAAATACCGACTTTGCAGGCGGAGGTAAAAAGAGAGCCGCTGTCTGCTCTTGACGGGGGAAACGACGGGTTGATTTTTTATAGGTGTATAGCATCGAAATGGACTTCAAAAGTAAGGAATGGCGGTTTAATAGCTTGCGAGTGCGGTGACGGGCAGTCGGCAGAGATTTTACCGTTATTTGAGAGGGTTGTATCCGAAAAAAAGGTCATTTTTGATTTCAATAATATTGACAGAATCGTAGCTTTTAGAATATAATATTCTTTTAAAGAAAGGATTAGTTTTATGCTGTTGGGCTTATTTAGAAGCGGTTTTGATTTAGGTAATCTTATTATATATGTCTTTTCAATGGCATTTGTTGTATTTTGCACATTGCCTATACACGAGTTTGCTCATGCGTGGGTAGCAACGAAGCTGGGCGACCAAACACCAAGGCTTCAAGGCAGGCTTACGGTGAACCCAATGGCGCATATTTCACCCATTGGCGCTTTAATGATTTTGCTTGTAGGTTTTGGTTACGCAAAGCCTGTCGGCGTTAATCCGAGAAATTTTAAAGACCCTAAAAAAGGTATGGCTCTTGTAGCAATTGCCGGTCCTATTTCGAATCTTATTATGGGATTTATTGCTGAGTTTTTTGCAGTTTTGTGTGTCCGCTTGTCAAACGGTTCAGGCAATGCAACTATGCTTAGTGCAGTATATCTCTTTTTCTGGTTTGCGGCATCTGTAAACGTTCAGCTTGCGGTTTTCAATCTGTTGCCGATACCGCCTCTTGACGGTTCAAGAATTTTACAGCTTTTAATACCCTCAAAGTATTATTTTAAGGTTATGCAGTACGAGCGTTATATTGTTTTAGTCGTTTTTGCTTTGCTGTTTACCGGTATTTTAACAGTTCCGCTCTCATTCCTATCAGGGCTTATTATGGGGCTTTATCAAAAGCTGTTTTATCTTATTTTACTTTAATATTGGTGTGTCATGGAAAAAATATCCTATAAATTAGAGGCATTTGAAGGCCCTCTTGACCTTCTTTTGCATCTTATTTCAAAGCACAAACTGAATATTTACGACATTCCGATAGTTACTCTTGTGGAGCAATATGTTGAATATGTGCGCCAAATGCAGGAAAACGATATGTATGTGGCATCAGATTTTCTTGAAATGGCGGCACGGCTAGTTTACTTAAAATCAGTTTCTCTGCTTCCCGTTTACACAGAAGCCGAGGAGCTGAAAAAAGAGCTTCAGGGTGAGCTTATTGAATACAGGGATATGAAGCTTATGGCGCAAAAGCTTTCTGAGACAAATACGCCCGGTTTTGACTGTTTTGTGCGTGAGCCCGTTAAAATGGATATAGACCAAACGTACAGACGGGTACACGAACCGCAGGAGCTTACAAGCGCTTATATTTCTGCGGCAGGAAAAAAAATCAACATTTTACCGCCGCCCATAGAGGCTTTCCGTGAAATTGTTGTTAAAAAGATAGTTTCTGTCAGCTCAAAAATTACAAATATTTTTTCTAAACTTAAACGAAAAGGTCAAAGGGCGGGCTTTAAATCATTTTTTGCAGATTCAGGCTCCCGTTCTGATATGATAGCTACTTTTTTGGCGATTTTGGAGCTTACAAAGTCAAAAAAGATCATTGTTTCAGGCGAAGGGGAAAATGCTGAAATTGAGCTTATAGACAGTAAAATAGATGAGGTTAGCGAGGAATGGAACGAATGAAAGCAAGTAAAATTCAGTCTGCTGTTGAGGCAATACTTTTTGCGGCAGGAGAGCCTGTAGAGCTTCAAAGAATTGCTGCGCTATTTGAAATCGAGCCTGAGCTTGCAGACCGAATTTTATACAATCTCGCCGCAGAGCTGGACGAGCGAAACAGCGGCATATGCCTGTTGCGGCTCGGTGATAAATTCCAGCTTTCAAGCAGAACCGAATATGCGGAGATAATAAGAGATTTTCTTGAATTGCGGAAAAATACTCCGCTTTCGCAAGCCGCTTTTGAGGTTTTGGCGGTGATTGCGTATAATCAGCCTGTTACAAAATCCTTTGTTGAGCAGGTGAGAGGCGTTGACTGTTCAGGCGTTATAACAACTCTATGCCAAAAAAAGTTAATAGAGGAAAGAGGCAGGCTCGATTTGCCGGGCAGGCCGCTTCTTTACGGCACAACACCTGATTTTTTGCGAGTATTCGGCATTTCATCTCTTGAAGAGCTTCCGCCTCTTCCTGTAAATGAAGCTGAGAAAACGGAAGAAACTGCCGACGACGGGGAGCAAACGGTTATTACTGAATAAAATTTACAAAATTTAAAATAAAATTGGGAGGTGAAGAGTTGACTGCACTTTACATAATTGTCGGAATAATTGCGTTTTTTGTATTAGGATTTAGTATAAGAATCAATATAAGCGGTGACTATACCGATGAGTTTTTTCTTACGGTGTCCTGGCTGTTTTTAAAATTTAATATTTTTCCCTGGAAAAAGAAAGATAAGCAAAAAAAAGAGCCTAAACCTAAAAAGGAAAAGGAAGAAGCTCCCGAAGACAAAAAAGAGGGCGAGAAAAAGGAAAATATTTTCCTTACCTTTTATAAAAACAAAGGCTTTGACGGCGTAATTGAACTTATAAACAATGCGGCATATTCCTTGGGAAGAATGTTAAATTCCTTTAAAAAGCACATTGTTATCAGAGAGCTTTTCCTTAATATGACCGTGTCAGTTAACGGTGACGCTGCTGAGACGGCAATTCAGTACGGAAGGGTTTGTCAAAAGGTTTTTCCTGCTCTTTCGTTTATATGCTCTACTCTTCCCGTGAAAAAATACAGTGCCGTTGTTGAGCCGGATTATCTTGGGACTAAAAACACGGCGGAATTTTCATTCAAAATAAGCCTTCGACCGATTTTCTTTACAAACGCATTGGTTGTTTTGGCAGGCGGGTTAGTATTTAAGGTAGGTATTAAATTCCTTATGGGAATTAAAAATAAAAAAAATAAAAATTCTAATAAAGGCGGTGCTATTGATGAAAGATAAGTCATCATCTGCAGCAGGTATTCTTGAAAGTACAATTGAAAAGGTTAAGGATCTCGTAAATGTCAGCACAATAATAGGTGAGCCTATTTCTGCACAGGGCGGAGTTTCGATTATTCCTGTTTCAAAGGTTACATACGGCTTTGCTTCAGGAGGTTCCGATTTTCCGTCAAAGTCAAATCAGGAGATTTTCGGCGGCGGAGGCGGAGCCGGCGTTACAATTACTCCCGTTGCTTTTCTTGTAATTGACAAGTACGGAAATGTTGAAATTAAGCACATCACCGCATTTGACAATGCGGCAGAGCGTATGGTAAGCCTTGTTCCCGAAATGTTTGACAAGGTAAATGTTGCTATCAATAAAGCAAAAATGGACAAGGCGTTTGACAAAGCCGTAGCAGATATTGCTGTTACCGCCGAGGAGAATATAGAAGAGACTGCTGAATAATTAAGTAGCCGCTTATTCTTAAATCACACCGAAAAGCATACTATTTTTTGGTGATGATTTTGAGAAAGATATTTATTTTGTTTACTGCTTTTCTTCTGTTGTTTGCACTCTCAATTACTTCCTTTGCAGAACCATCTGTAACTGCTAAGGCGGCAGTGGTTATTTGTGCTGACAGCGGAGAAATTGTGTATTCCAAAAATTCAAATGAACGCTTACCCATGGCAAGCACTACAAAAATAATGACTTCGCTAATAGCCATTGAAAACGGTGCAGATGATAAACTGATAACGGTTACCGATGAAATGGTGAAGGTTGAAGGCACATCTATGGGGCTTAAAGGCGGAGACAGCGTTTCGCTTTTGTCTCTTGTTAAGGGTATGCTTATGAGCTCCGGTAACGATGCCGCAAATGCCACGGCGCATATAATTTCAGGCGGTTTCGAACCATTTGCAGAGCTTATGAATGAGCGTGCGCAGGAAATCGGAATGACGAATACTCATTTTGTAACTCCTTCCGGTCTTGATGCTGACGGTCATTATTCCACGGCTTACGATATGGCTCTTTTAGCCGCCGAGGCTATTAAAAATCCCGTATTTTTAAATATTTGCTCATCAAAAAGCGTTAAAGCCTATTACGGCGCGCCGCCGTACAGACGGGTGCTGACTAATCATAACAAACTGCTTTCTGTTTCCGACGATTATATAGGATTAAAAACAGGCTTTACTAAAAAAAGCGGACGGTGCTTGGTTTCTGCCATAAGGCATGACGGTAAAACTTTAATTGCAGTCACATTGGCAGACCCTGACGATTGGAATGACCACCAAAAGCTGTATGATTATGCGTTACCGTTGGTTAAATCTAAATCGCTTTCTTGTGATATTGAATCATATTCACTAAGAATTATCGGCGGAGAAGAGGCTGATGTACCCGTAGCTCTTTCTGAAAATGCGGATTACACTTATTTTAACGAGCAGTTAAATTACAGTTATAAACTTTATATAAAGAAGTTTGAATATGCGCCCGTGTACAAGGGTGAAATTGTAGGGCGTGTTGATTTTTTCTCTGATAACGGCATATTTTTAAAGTCGGTTGATTTAGTTGCCGAAAAAGATGTTTTATCCTTAAAGGAGTAAAAATGGCAGATATACAAGTAAGACTTCAAAAGTATCTTTCCGAATGCGGAGTAGCCTCTCGCAGAAAAGCGGAAGAGCTTATCGCGGCGGGCAGGGTTAAGGTGAACGGAAAGCCCGCTTCCATAGGCGATAAGATTACGGTGGGTAAGGATACTGTTGTTGTCGCAGGCAAAAAGATTATAAAAACCAAAAAGAAAACTTATATTATGCTTCACAAGCCCCGTGGGTACATTACAACCCTTAATGACGAAATGGGTAGAAAATGCGTTGCAGAGCTGGTTGAAGATGTTGGCACAAGAATTTACCCTGTCGGAAGGCTTGACAGGGATTCTGAAGGTTTATTGCTTATGACGGATGACGGTGAATTTGCCAATGCAATGACCCACCCCACAAAGCATGTTCCCAAAACCTACCGTGTTACAATAAGACCGTCTATAACAGAAGATCAGATTACCGCTCTTACAACGGGTATTGAAATTGACGGCAGATTAACCATGCCCTCTGAGGTTCGTGTTTTGGAACGGGGCGAGGGCAGAGTTGTTATTGAAATAATAATTTATGAGGGCAGAAACCGCCAAATACGAAAAATGTGTGAGGCGTTAGGGCTTGAGGTTGCAAGGCTTAAAAGAACTCAGATAGGCTCGGTCAAGCTCGGAATGTTAAAAACGGGCGATTGGCGAAATCTTACCGATGAAGAAGTTCACAAGCTAATGACGGCGGCGTCTCTTGACAGAAAGAAATGATTTTATGATATACTATAAGCCCATAACGAATGTAAATGAGCTGAAAGAGCTTTTCCCAAATGAAAGTCTTGATGAAAATTTTATTTACGGCGGATATATAGGCATAAATCCAGACGGAGCTAATGTGGGCAAAATCTTTATAAAGATTTGCGACACAAAATGTTATATTTCATCTTTGCAATGCGACATTTCAGACGAGCTTTTGGTTGAAGGCTTTTTAAGAGCAGCGTTGAACTTTTGCGCTAATCGCAGTGCCTATATGGCATATTGCAGAGATGTTAGAATTAAAAATGTTCTTTTGACTTTAGGCTTTGAAGAGAATAACGGCGTTTACAGCGGTGATATTCCCACACTTTTAAAGGGAAGCTGCTGTAAGCAATAACGGAGTTGAATAAAAATGATAAAAAGTATGACGGGCTACGGCAGGGCGCAGGACACTGTCGGTTCGTATAATATTACGGTCGAATTAAAAAGCGTTAATCACAGATATTTTGAATTTTCTTCACGCATTCCGAGAAGCTACGGCTTTCTTGAGGACAAGCTGAAAAATTTTATCGGCTCGTTTGTGTCACGTGGCAAAATTGAATGCTATGTTTCAATTGAAAATATCGGCGAAGCAGACAGTGAAGTTATTTTAAACGAACAGTTAGCCGAAGAGTATTTAAAGGCTTATAACACAATGGCTGATGAATTTGATTTAAGCGTAAAAGATTCTTCTATATTTAACGCTCTTGCAAAAAATTCGGACTTGTTTACCGTTCGTAAAAAGGCGGTTGATGAAGACGAGGCTTGGGAGAGTGTGCGCACAGTCGCCAAAACAGCGGTTGAAAAATTCATTTCCATGCGTGAAGCTGAGGGCGAAAAACTGCGTGAGGATGTTCTCTCCCGTGCAGATTTTATTCTCTCGAAGGTTGCTTTTATTGAACAGCGCTCGCCCGAAACCGTTAAGGAATACAACAGTAAGCTCCTTGAAAGATTAAACGAATTTCTCTCTGATATACATATTGACGAGCAAAGAATTGCAACCGAATGTGCAATTTTTGCCGATAAGGTAGCTGTTGCTGAGGAAACAGTACGGCTTCGAAGTCACATTGACCAGCTCTCCCGGTTTTTGAATAGTGACGAGCCCATAGGCAGAAAAATTGATTTTCTCGTTCAGGAAATGAACAGAGAGGCAAATACAATCGGCTCTAAGGCGCAGGATGTTGAAATTGCAAGATGCGTTATTGACATTAAGGCGGAAATTGAGAAAATAAGAGAACAAATTCAGAATATTGAATAACTTTCCTGTGAAATTTAAGAAAGGACGGTATGCGTTATTATGAAACTAATAAATGTGGGTTTCGGCAATGCAATAAATGCTGACCGTGTAATTGCGGTAATTTCAATTGATTCAGCACCTTCAAAGCGAATTATTGCAAAGGCAAAGGAAAATAATATGCTGATAGATGCAACGCAGGGGCGAAAAACCCATTCCGTAATTGTTATGGACAGCGACCATATCGTTTCATCTTACTTAAAACCCGAAACAATCTTCAGCCGTTCGGAAAATATTGCAGAGGGGGAAGAGTCTTATGCAGAATAAAGGTATGCTTGTACTTTTTTCAGGCCCTTCGGGCGTTGGAAAAGATACGGTGCTTGATATAATTCTTGATAAAGACGATATGCTTCAGCGTTCAATTTCTCTTACAACCCGTGAAAAAAGGCAAGGCGAAACTGACGGAGTAGACTATTATTTCATAACAAAAGACCGATTTTTAACTATGGTTGAGGACGGTCAAGTGCTTGAATATGCTCAGTACGGTGAGAATATTTACGGCACTCCCAAAGAGCCTGTTGACAAATGGCTTAAAGAGGGCAAAACCGTAATTTTAAAAATTGAGGTTAAGGGAGCGCAAAAAATCCGTGAATTGTACCCTGACGCTGTTTCAATTTTCCTTTTGCCCCCGTCAATGCAGGTTCTGGAAAACAGAATCCGTAGGAGAGGAACGGAAAACGAGCAGGACATTGCAAAACGTCTTGAAATTGCAAAAAACGAGATTTGTCGCAGCGCAGATTATGACTTTGTCGTTGTGAATGATGATATTGACGAGGCTTCAAACAATGTTTTAAGTATTATTAAAGCATTGAATTTTACATATAAAAGAATGAATCATAAAATAAGTGAGGTAATTAAAAATGTTTAATCCCGATTTAACAAACGTGCTTGAAAAGTACGAAAGCAGATATTCTCTTGTTGCGGCAACTGCAAAAAGAGCAAGAGAAATCGCTGCCGAGGCTAAAGAAGACGGTATAATTCTTGCAGAAAAGCCCGTAAGCCTTGCGCTTGATGAAATCATTGCGGGTGCAATCAATATTGTTGAGCCGGATGTTACGAAGTAATTAAACACAATTAAATTAAGAATAGGGGGCGGAGTATGAATCTTTTTACCATTGCAAAGGTTGCTGTTGAAAATACGGCATATTCCTTTGACAAGCTGTTTGATTATTCTGTTCCCGATTTTTTAATTTCTTCAATAAATCCAGGCGCGCGTGTCTTTGTTCCCTTTGGAAACGGTTCAAAAAAACGCATAGGAATGGTGTTTTCCGTCAGAAAAGAAAAGGAAATATCGCAAAAGCTCAAAAATATAAGCGGTGTTCTTGATTTAGAGCCATTGCTCACTGAAGAAATGCTCTTATCCGCTAATTTTGTCCGTGAACAGACCTTTTGTACTTACTTTGATGCGTGCAAACAGTTTTTGCCAATAGGTTATTCAACTAAAATTTCTGTTTCTTATGCAGCAGACCCCGATTACAGCGGCGCATTTTCAGACGAAACGGAAAAATCAGTATATGAATTTTTACTTGATAAAAACCGTTTTCTCAAAGAGGAAACCGTTATAAAGGAATGTAAACTGCAAAAATGTGCGGATATTTTGGACAAAATGTTTGTGTCGGGAATGCTGCTGAGAAATACCGAATCAAAACGCAAAGTAAACGATGCCGTTCTCAAAATGGCAAGGCTTGCAGAGCTTGAAGATGACACAGCAACGGTAAAGCTTACGAAAAAACAGGAAAATGTTATTAAAGTTTTGGAAGAATTTCAAACTCTGTCGGTCAAGGAGCTTTGCTATTACGCAGGCGTTTCCGCAACCGTAGTTACAGGCTTAGAGGCAAAGGGCGTTATTGAGATTTACGACCACGAGGTTTACCGTTCTGTTAAAATGCAGACCGAGGGCAAAAACAATAATGAAATTGTTTTGTCCGAGGAGCAAAATATGGCATTTGACGGCTTAAAGATTTTATACA
>JAFLUN010000006.1:0-20073 GCA_022508785.1 Oscillospiraceae bacterium | reverse complement strand
ATTGTTTTGTCCGAGGAGCAAAATATGGCATTTGACGGCTTAAAGATTTTATACAATTCTCCAAAAGCTGAAGGTGCATTACTTTTCGGTGTAACGGGCAGCGGAAAAACTCAGGTCTATTTAAAGCTGATTGACGAAGCCTTGAAAACTGACCGTGGAGTTATTGTGATGATTCCCGAAATATCCTTAACTCCGCAGATTATTTCTCTTTTTTATAACCGTTATCCCGACACCGTTGCAGTTTTCCACAGCGCTCTTTCCTTAGGGGAGCGGCTTGACGAATGGAAACGGGTTAAAAGAGGGGAAGCGAAAATCGCAGTGGGCACCCGTTCTGCCGTGTTTGCGCCCTTTGACGACATAGGTTTAATTATAATTGATGAAGAGCAGGAACATACGTATAAGTCTGAAATGACGCCCCGTTACAGTGCGAAGGATGTAGCCGCTTACCGAGTAGGCAAACACAAAGGTCTTCTTCTGCTTTCTTCTGCAACGCCGTCTTTTGATTCATATACAAAGGCTCAAAACGGAGTATATTCACTTTTTGAATTAAAGAACAGATACGGAAATGCCGTCTTGCCCGACGTACAGGCAATAGACACAACGTATAACTCAGATATGGCTACTGACAGCATCAGCAACCGTTTAGCAGATGCTTTGCGGGAAAATTTAGAAAACGGCAATCAGTCAATTTTACTTTTAAACAGACGGGGTTATAATACATTTGCATCTTGCTCGGAATGCGGAACAGTGGCAACTTGTCCGAATTGCAGTATTTCCCTTACGTATCACATAAAAAACGGGCGGCTGATGTGCCATTATTGCGGATATTCCGTGCCGTTTACAAAAAAATGCTCAAATTGCGGGAATGATACTTTGAATTTTAAAGGCTCCGGCACTCAGAATCTTGAAGAACAGATAGCCCAAATTGTGCCGTCAGCAAGGGTTCTCAGAATGGATGCAGATACCACGGTTTCCCGCTATTCATATGAAGATAAATTCAAGCGTTTTGCAAATAATGAATATGATATTTTAATCGGCACACAAATGGTGGCAAAGGGTCTTGATTTTCCAAACGTTACCCTTGTAGGCGTGCTTTGCATTGACCAAATGCTTTACAACGACGATTACAAGGCATTAGAAAGAGCATTTGATTTAGCCACGCAGGTGGTAGGGCGAAGCGGCAGAGGCGACAGTCCAGGAAAAGCGTTTATTCAGACTGATTTTACCGAAAACGAAATAATTGAATTTGCTAAAGCGCAGGATTATGAATCCTTTTATAATGTGGAGCTTCCCGTTCGCAAGCAAATGATTTATCCGCCTTTTTGCGATATTTGCGTTATTGGGTTTTCAGGTGAATCGGAATCCCTTACATTTAAATCGGCAAATAATTTTTTGAATAATCTTAAAGCTTTGCATTCTGAAAAATATTCGGATCAAAATATAATTGTTCTCGGCCCTGCAATTCCGAAGATTGCAAAAATAGGCGGAAAATACAGAGTGAGAATAATAATAAAATGCAAAAACACAAAAAGAACGAGAGAAATGATAAGTGTTCTTTTAAAGGACTTTTTAAAAAGCAATAAAGAAATAAGTATCTTTGCGGATATGAACCCCGAAGATATAATATGAGGTAGGATATGGCAATAAGGAATATCAGAAAAGAAGACGATGAAATTTTAAGAAAGACCAGCCGTGAGGTTACTGATATAAACGATAGAATTTTAACCTTGCTTGATGATATGGCTGAAACTATGTATGCCGCAGACGGCGTTGGACTTGCCGCCGTGCAGGTCGGTGTTTTGCGAAATGTGGTTGTAATTGACGTGGGAGACGGACTTATTGAGCTTATAAATCCCGAAATAATTGAAGCAGACGGTGTTCAGTGTGAGATTGAAGGTTGCCTTTCACTCCCCGGAAAGCAAAGCTACACTCTCCGTCCTGCAACCGTTAAGGTAAAGGCGCTTAATCGTGAGGGCAAATGGTGCGTTTATAAGGGCGAAGGGTTAAAGGCAAGAGCATTTTGCCATGAGCTTGACCATTTGAATGGTACTTTGTTTGTTGACAAAGCGGCAACGAAGGAAGAAATCAGTAAGTACAGAAAAGAAGATTAGTATATTATAAATCGAAAGGAGCGGTAAGAGTTACTAAACTGTAGCTTTGTTCCGCACAGCTATTAAAATGAGAGTAATTTTTATGGGTACGCCCGATTTTTCGGTGCCGTGCCTTGAAGCTTTAATAAAAACTGAAGAGGTTGTGGGAGTATTTACTCAGCCCGATAAACCCAAAGGGCGTGGATACGAGCTCACTCCGCCGCCTGTTAAAGTGTGTGCCGAAAAATATAATATACCCGTTTTTCAGCCTGCTTCAATGCGTGACGGCAAAGCCTTGGAAATAATAAACAGTCTTAATGCTGAGCTTATAATTGTTGTTGCTTTCGGTAAAATATTACCGAAAGAGGTTTTGGAAAGTGTAAAATATGGCTGTATCAATATTCACGCTTCTCTCTTGCCGAAACTTCGTGGAGCCGCGCCGATACAGTGGAGTATAATAAACGGCGAAGAGGTTACGGGCGTTACTTCAATGCAAATGGACGTAGGTCTTGACACTGGTGATATGCTCATCAAAAAGTCAATTCCCATAACCGAAAATATGAATGCAGGGGAGCTTCACGACGCTTTGTCGGTTCTTGGTGCAGAGGTTATGACTGAAACAATAGATTTATTGAAAAAAGGCGAGTTAAATCCGCAAATTCAAGATGATTCTTTATCAAATTATGCGCCAATGCTTTCAAAAGACCTTTGTCCGATAGATTTTTCCGATACGGCGAAAAATGTTCACAATAAAATCAGAGGGCTTTATCCGTGGCCTGTTGCCGTAACAAAGCTAAGCGGAAAAGCATTGAAAATTCACGAAAGCAGACTAAGTGACACTAAAACTTGTGCAAATGCAGGTACGGTTATTGACTTAAAAGACGGAATCTGCGTTGCCTGCGGTGACGGAAATACGGTTTTATTGACCGAGGTTCAGCTTGAAGGAAAAAAGCGAATGAATTATTCCGATTTTTTGAGAGGGCATAAAATAGAAAAAGGTACTGTTCTTGGGGGGTAATTGTTTTGGGATATTATTATTACGATATTTATTACATTATTTTAGTTTTACCGATGGTGATTTTTTCACTTATTGCCTCGGTAAAGGTTAAATCGACTTTTAATAAATATTCCTGTGTTCGTTCAATAAGAGGGCTTACGGGCGCTCAGGCGGCAAGTGAGGTTTTAAGATTTTATGGTATAAATGATGTTAAAATAGAGCATGTTTCAGGCGAACTTACCGACCATTATGACCCGAAGGCAAATGTAATACGCCTTTCGGATAAGGTTTATAATTCAACCTCTGTTGCATCTATCGGCGTTGCCTGTCATGAGGCAGGCCATGCGGCGCAGTATGCCCAAGGGTATGTTCCCGTCAAGCTTCGTTCCGTCATTTACCCTGCGTGCTCAATAGGATCAAAAATCGGTATTCCGATTGCGATTATAGGGCTTATTTTCAGTTTCGACTTTTTAATAACTATCGGTATTGCTTTCTTCGGCTTGGCGGTTTTCTTTCAAATTGTAACGCTTCCCGTTGAATTTAATGCAAGTCGTAGAGCCGTTAAGGTAATAGACGAAATGGGAATTTTGCAAACAGAAGAATTAAAGGGTACAAAAAAGGTTTTAACTGCCGCCGCATTGACTTATGTTGCATCTTTGGCAGTCAGCGTTGCCAACCTTTTAAGACTTATTTTGCTTACAAACAGAAGGCGCCGCTGACTATGAATGACAGAAATTTAGCTTACAAAATTTTATTAAAAATCGAAAAAGATAAGGCTTATTCCAATCTTACTCTTGATTCTGTTCTCGAAAGGGAGAAGGCTGGTTATGAGCCTTTTGTTCGTGCTCTTGTTTACGGCGTAATTGAGCGAAAAATCACACTTGATTACATTCTTTCAAATTTTTTGTCACAGCCAATTAAAAAATTAAAGCCGCAGGTTTTAACAGTGCTTAGAATGGGCGTTTATCAGATTAAATTTATGGATAAAGTGCCCGTATCAGCCGCCGTTAATGAGAGCGTAAAGCTTATTAAACAGGAAGGCTTTTCATTTGCATCGGGTCTTGTAAATTCGGTCCTTAGGAAAATTTCAAACAGCGAAATCTTTTACCCCGAAAACGATAACAGCATAGATTATTTAAGCATTAGGTATTCTTGTCCCTCAGATTTAGTGCAGAAATACATAAATGATTACGGCTTTGAAAATGCAGTCGGAATTTTAAGCACATCTCTTGAAAATCCACCGCTCAATATTCGTGTAAACACTCTTAAAATATCTACTGAGGAGCTTATTTGCCGATTAAAAACAGAAAACGTTGAGGTCTGTAAATGCGATTTAGAAGACGCGTTAACGGTAATAAGCGGTAATATTTTTACTTCATCTTGTTACAACGACGGCTTGTTTCATGTTCAGGATTTAGCATCTCAAATGTGCATGAAGGCTTTGGACCCGAAGCCGAACGACACTGTTCTTGATATGTGTGCAGCCCCCGGAGGAAAGTCATTTACCATCGCCCAAAAAATGCAAAATAAAGGTTCAATCTATTCTTTTGACCTGTACGATCATAGACTTTCTTTGATAAATTCAGGAGCAAAACGGCTTGGAATTGATATTATAAAACCCCAAGTGCGTGACGCTTCTGTTACATATACTGATATTCCGAAAGCCGATAAAATTCTTTGCGATGTTCCCTGCAGCGGTCTTGGCGTTATCAGGCGCAAGCCCGAGATTAAGTACAAGGACTTGGCATTTATTGACAAATTGACTGATTTGCAATATAATATTATCTGTTCTGCTTCGTCTTATTTAAAAAAAGGAGGCAGGTTGGTTTATTCAACCTGTTCTTTGAATAAAGATGAAAATGAAAAGGTTTGTGAACGCTTTTTGAGTTCACATAATGATTTTAAATTGCTTAATGGTTTTCCCGTAACTCTTATGCCCCAAACTCACAAAACCGACGGATTCTTTTTTGCGGTCTTCACTAAGGAGTAATTATGCCTAAGGATATTCGCTCTTTAACAATTGAAGAATTGACTTCCGAAATTACACAAATGGGGTTTCCTGCTTTTAGGGCAAAGCAAATTTATTCATGGGTGCAGGAGAAATGCGTTTCTTCCTTTGACGAAATGACTAATATTCCTGCCTCGCTTCGTACATCTCTTTCTGAAAAATTCAGCTTTTTCGGCTGTAAAATCAACACAAAACTTGTATCCAAAATTGACGGTACGGTTAAATATCTTTTTGAGCTTTACGACGGCGAATATGTTGAAAGCGTCGTTATGAAATATAAATACGGCTATTCAATTTGCGTTTCATCGCAGGTTGGCTGTAAAATGGGTTGTACCTTTTGCGCGTCTGCAATAGGCGGATTTGTCCGTCAGCTTTCGGCAGGTGAAATGATTTCCGAGGTGTTCACGGCGCAAAAAGATTTAGGCGTGAAAATAAATCATCTTGTTTTAATGGGAACAGGCGAACCGCTGGACAATTTTGACAATGTAATGCGGTTTATCGAGCTTCTTACCGATGAAAAAGGGCAGAATATGAGTATTCGCCATATTTCCCTTTCTACTTGCGGAATTGTTCCCAAAATTTACGAATTGGCCGACAAAAAGCTTGGCTTAACTCTTTCGGTTTCGCTTCATGCGCCTAATGATGAAATCCGTTCACAGTCAATGCCCGTTAATTTGCGGTATAATATTGACGAGCTGCTTTCTGCCTGTCAATATTATGAAAATAAGACAGGCCGTCGCATTTCTTTTGAATATGCCATGATAAAAGGGCTTAATGACAGTGACGGTGCGGCAACAGAGCTTGCCTCCAGGCTTAAAGGTACTCTTTGCCATGTAAACCTAATTCCCGTCAATAATGTCAGAGAACGGAATTACGAAAAAAGCACTTTAGACCGACAGAAACGGTTTGCAGATATTTTAGAGAAAAACGGAATAACTGCCACTGTCCGAAGAACTCTCGGAAGTGATATAAACGCTTCTTGCGGTCAACTCAGAGCCTCTAAAAGAAAGACAGGTGATTAAATGAGAATTGTTGCTAAAACTGATATCGGTTCTGTTCGCCCGAACAATCAAGATTCTTATGCAGCAGGCGAGCTTCCAAATTCTGTTGCGTGGGCAGTTGTCTGTGACGGTATGGGCGGAGCCTCTGGCGGCAATATTGCGAGTTCAACTGCCGTTAAAATAATATCGGAAAGAATAACATCCTCGTATAAGGCGGGCATGGGCGGCAGCTCAATTAAAAATATCCTTACTTCTGCCATTGCGGCGGCAAATATTGAAGTTTTTGACGAAAGTCGGGCTGATGAAGCTCTTGCCGGAATGGGAACGACTGTCGTTGCCGCAGTAATTTCCGACGGAGTGCTTTATGTTGCTCATGCAGGCGATTCAAGGGCATATATTTTATCGAAAGGCTCGTTAAAGCAAATTACAAAAGACCATTCTTTTGTTCAGGAAATGGTGGATATAGGTCGTCTCACTCCTGATGAGGCTAAGGATGATCCCAGAAAAAATATTATCACAAGAGCGCTCGGTGTTGGAGATGAGCTTCGGGTTGACTTTTGTGAAGAATTTATAGATAAAGATGATGTTGTTTTGATTTGCACTGACGGTTTAACAAATTATGTTTCCATAGAGGAAATAATTTCGCTGACCTCAGACGGCAAATTTAACGATTTTTCTGAGCGGCTTGTTAACAAGGCCAACGAAAACGGCGGCGGAGATAACATTACCGTTGTTACATTATCTTATTGATAAGGAGATTTATTTATGGATAATTTCTGTGGAAAGCGTCTTGACGGGCGTTATGAAATAAGTGAAATAATCGGCGTGGGCGGAATGGCTGTTGTTTACAAAGCCTATGACAATATTGACGACCGCATTGTAGCTATTAAAATATTAAAGGACGAATATTTAACCAACGAGGAGTTTAAGCGCCGCTTTAAAAATGAATCTAAAGCAATCGCTGTTCTTTCTCATCCTAACATTGTCCGCGTATATAACGTTAGCTTCGGTGACAGGCTTCAGTATATTGTTGAAGAGTTCGTTGACGGAATAACTTTGAAAGAATATATTCAGCAACAGGGTGTAATCAATTGGAAAGAGGCCGTTCATTTTACAGGTCAAATCCTTGCAGCGCTTCAGCACGCTCATGACAAGGGCATTGTTCATCAGGACATTAAGCCTCAGAACATTATGCTTTTGAATGACGGTACAATCAAGGTTACTGATTTCGGAATTGCAAGATTCAGCAGAACGGATAATAACACAACATCTGAAAACGCAATAGGCTCTGTTCATTATATCAGCCCTGAGCAGGCGCGCGGCGAAATGACGGACGACAAGGCGGATATTTACTCTGTAGGCGTAGTCCTTTATGAAATGATTACAGGTCAATTGCCGTTCCAGTCCGACAGTGCAGTTTCCGTGGCTCTTATGCAGCTTCAAAATGACCCTGTAAGACCCCGTGAGCTGGTTCCCACTCTTCCTTTAGGGCTTGAGCAGATAACTATGCGCGCTATGCAGAAAAACTCTGCTGACAGGTATCAGTCCGCTGCGGAAATGTTAATGGATATAAATGAATTTAAAAGAAATCCTGCGGTAAAATTTAACTACACATATTTTATTGATAAAGAACCTACAAGATATGTTCCTGCATCAGGGGTTCAGTCGGCAGCCGCCAACGAAACTGATTCCGAAGAAGAGATGCAGAAAAAATCGGTTAATAAAACAACCGCAATAATGATAGGTGCCGTTTCGGGTGTTGTTGTACTTGCGATAATCATATTTGCAATTCTTTCTGCTGTCGGCGGTAAAAAGCTTGTAGTACCTGATTTTAAGACCTTAAATTATTATAACGATATTGAAAATAACAGCAAATATAAAGATTTTGAAATTGAAATTAAACAGGTTAAAAATGAAAATTTCAGCGAAGGTACGGTTGTAGCACAGGATCCGGAAGCAAACTCCAAAGTCAAAAAAGGCACTAAAATTACTCTTGATGTAGTTACAAATAATGCCAGCGTTTTGCTTGACGAGTCTATTCTCAATATGACAGAGGAGCAGGCTGTAAGCTATTTGAGAAATACTTTAATGCTTTTGCCTAAGGTTGAATATGAAAGCCGTGACGATGTAGAAAAAGGCAAAATTATCCGTACTGAGCCTGCCATAGGCACGCAAGTTCCTTATGCTTCAAATGTAACCATTTATGTTGCTTCTGACAAAAAGACGGTTAAAGTACCAAGTCTTGTAAATATGACTCTTGAAGAGGCGGAAATTGCTTTAAATGCTGTCAACCTTGGGGTAGGAAAAGTCACAGAAGTACCAAGCGAGCTTGAGAAAGGCAGAGTTGTTTCTCAGGAAACGGATGCAGAGGATTTGGTTCCCGAAGGAACAAAAATCAATTTTGCAATAAGTAACGGTAACAAGCCGGATGTTACTGTGAATTTAACCGTAAAGCTTTTGAATACTCAAAAAGAGGGCAAGGTTATAATTTATGTTAACAATGAACCGAAGCTTGAAAAAGACAGAGTTTTCCAGGATAACTCCGAAAAGTCCTATTCAGTTGAAGGCTCAGGCTCCGACATTCCTTATTCTGTTGTTATTGATGGCGTAAAGGTGCAAGACGGTAAAATCGATTTCAATACGGGAGAGATTACAACAAATCTTTACGATGCGTTGCCTGATGTAAAAGGAAAGACTGAGGAAGAAGCTAAAAAAATGCTTTCCGATGCAAAGTTTACCAATGTTAAGGTTGAGTATAAAGAAGACGAAACTGCAACTGCAGGCACAGTAATTGCACAAACACCTGAATCTGACGGAACAACAAGATGTGCAACTAATACTGAAATTACAATTACTATTGCCGAAGCACCGACAGATCCGGTAGACTGATAGTATGAATAAGCTTCAGGGAACTATAATTAAAGGTATTGGCGGCTTCTATTATGTAGATGCCGCCGGTGCGGTTTATGAATGTAAAGCAAGGGGTGTTTTCCGTAAAAAACGAATAACACCCCTTGTAGGTGATTTTGTCACAATTTCAGTCAATGAAAATGCTGAAAATACAATAGACGAAATACATGAACGAAAAAATTATCTTAACCGTCCGCCTGTAAGTAATATTGATAATTTAATTATTGTTATCTCAACAACAGAGCCTAAACCGAATTTTCTTGTGGCGGACAGACTTATTGCCAATGCGGAGTGCAAAAACATTGAGCCTGTAATTGCAATCTCAAAAGGGGATATTTCGCCGTCTGATGATGTAAAAAGTGTTTATGCCAAAAGCGGAATAAAAGTCATATCTCTTGACGAAAACGGCGCTATTGACGAATTATCAGCACTTATGAAGGGCAAGACAACCGCTTTTACGGGAAATTCCGGAGTAGGTAAATCAACGCTTTTAAACAGGCTCGACCCGACATTGAATTTATCTACTGCACCAATAAGCCAAAAGCTCGGCAGAGGGCGCCATACAACGCGGCAGGCAGAGCTTTTTAAGGTGTGCGGCGGATTTGTAGTTGACACTCCCGGTTTTTCGTCTTTTGACTTTGAAAAGGATGAACAAATTCCCAAGGACGAATTAGCGTATTGCTTCCGTGAGTTTAGGGAATATTTAAATACTTGTAAGTTTTCAACCTGCTCTCATACAGGCGACAAGGGTTGCAAAATTTGCGAGGCGGTAGACAGCGGTAAAATCAGCAAAATAAGGCACGATAATTACATTGCCCTTTACAAAGCCGCTTCGGCAATAAATGAATGGGAAATGAAATAGGACTGTAACAAAATTAAACCCCTCTGTATATAATGTATTATCAATACATTAGCAGGGGGCTTTAATATGAGTAAAAGAAATTCATGCGCCGGAATAATTTTTGCATCACTCGGACTTGGCTTAGTGATTTCTTTCATTCTGCCTACAAAATTCATCATAGTTGCTCTTGCAATTTCTTTGGTGTTTTGTGGCTTGGCTCTTTGCAAAAAATAGGGGGTATAGGTTATGAAAGTTATTGTTTTAAAGCCAAAAATGCTGGGTGCGGTATTGAGAACCATTTTCGGTATAAAAAAAGGGGACGATACATAAAAAGTCCTTATAATAAGAAGAGCGGAGTGAGTGTAACCTCATTCCGCTTTTCTTTATAAAAATCAATATATAAATTCATAATTATATTGTTGATTAAAACTAAATTCACCCGTTGCAACAGACTGACCGTTTTCAGTAAATTTACAGTTTGCAACACCGTTTATTGCATAATCGTATTTTGAAAGATAACCTGAGTTGTTAACAACCAGTGAAATAGCAGTCGGGCCGTAAAAGGTTTTATATTTAATATTTTCAGCACCGTTATCAAAATAAAAGCCGTCAACTATGGAAAGCAAATTGTATGAAATATTGTCATCTGTTGATGTGCAGGAGGGAAGATTAAAGGTTATTACATAACCGCCGCTTCCCTTTACTGCGGTGTAGCTTTCTACAAACGATGCGTCAAGAGAAGCCGCTTTTCCTGATGGGGGAATACTGTCGTTTAAAGATATTTCATCACACATTCCGTTCACAAAATGCTTTGAAGCGGTCGATGTTCCGCCGGCATTTTTTAACGCATCGTTTATTTGAATGCGAATAATCGAAACGGCGGAGGTAATTTCCGATTCAGTATTAAAAGAGGTCATTTGAATATTGACGGTTTGCCTTCTGTTTACGGTTATACCCGACTTGTAAGCCTTCGTCTTATTGATTGCGTTAACTGCAATTCTTACAGCTTCTTGTTTAGAAACATTGGTTTGGTTATCAGTTGCACCGTCATTTTCGGAATCATTACTGTCGGGTGGAGTATAGCTCTCACCGAAAATGTTTGACAATCCAAATTCAGTACCTTCAGTGTATTTTCTTGCTTCGCCGAAGGTTATTTCATTTTTGTATTCGGCAAATGCGCCTTGAATTCTGAAAGTATTCATTGCTTCGCTAAGAGAGCTGTAAACCGCTTCCGCACAATCGCAGGCATAAAGAAAAGTGCCGGAAATTTCATAAATATTATTTATTGCAGAGGCAACAACTGCCGTGTCGTTGGTGGCAAATCCGTTAGTGACCGAGGTTAAAGGTTTAATTATTTTTTCACAAGCCGAACGCAATTCGCTAATGTAATACTCCTGCGGATTATAATCCGAATAGTTAAACTCAGATGCAGTTTCCTTTGCGGTGTCGAAATGAGAGTAATCGCCCAAAGCGGAGTAATCATTCAGCGATTTTTGTATCCAATAAAAATAACCGCAATTATACATTTTTTTCAGCATTCTGAACATTTCTTTATATCTCATTGCGTCGGAAGCCGCGGAGAAATAGCGGAGATACTGAAGATTTTCATTTGCATTTTTTTCTTCGCTCGGTGTAAATTCAGAGGCAATTTCCCAAAGCTTTGCGCAATTCTCAATAAACGAATCGTCAAAGCGAGTGATATCGAAAATATCGTATGTTTTATATTTTTCGTAAATTTCGACAAACTCATTTTCTATAATATCCAAAGCCTCGTTTGAAATTTGGTTTTTAATTTCAGCGTCTATTGATGAGATATATGACTTACAGGATTTGTAATCGTTATTTTCAAAATAGGATTTCATTTCATTTATTGTATTTTCGGGCGTAATTTTTCCGCAGGCGGCAAAGAGCAAGACTACGGACATGAGCACAGATAAAACCTTCAAACTTCTTTTCATTTAGTTCACCTAACCACAATATGATTAGTGCAATTATACCATTTTAAGAGTAAAAAAACAAGACCGAAAGATTACTCCCTCGGTCTTGCTGATTTTTAATTTGTATTAGTGATTAACTCCGTTAAAGCCGTGCTCAGTCTGGAATTTATCGATTTTATCAATTACACCTAAAAGAACATCAAAGCCCTGAGAAACTGTTTCCATTTCAAAACGCTCAGGCATATCGCGCCAGGTGTGATAGTAATATGTAAGCATCGGATTTTGCGCGGCAAATGTAACCGACTTAACACCTGCTCTTGTCATAGGTGTTGAATCACAGCCGCCGACAGGATTGTGAATACAACCGTTTGTTTTTGATTCAATTCCAAGCTCGTTAAATGTGTCCTTGAACATCTTTTCCAAGTCTTTGTCGAAACGGCAGCCCTGCCAGTCATCTTTAATAACAACCTCAAAGTAGTCCTTATCGGCAACAGAGTCAATGTTCAAGTTCCAGCAGTTATCAAGCATACCGTCGTTTTTATGCTCCTGTGTAAATGCTATCGAGCCGCGAAGACCTGATTCTTCGGAACCGCAGTTCATATCAATGATACGGCAGTTCTTGGGCATCTTGTCTGGGTTATCCTTGAAATATTTAATTACCGCATAGCTGAGCGCAATACCTGTTGCATTGTCCATAGCGCCGCGTGAAGCGTTTTCTTCGTGAGGGTCGCCCCACATTGCAACGAATGCGCTGCCGATAGCAGTAACAATGGGAAGGAAAAGAAGAATAAAACGGAAAGTGTTAAATGAGGGGCTTGATGTAATACTTTCATAATTCGTATTAACGCCTAAACTCTGTTCTAAGAGCTGAGCACCGTATATAACTGCCATAGCAATTGAAATGCCCACATTCAAGAATACGCAAACAGCGCCGAAGCCAACCTTTGCGTATGTAGCGAGAAGACCTAATATAGGTTTATCTCTGTATTTATATGAGTGCTCAGAATGTCTCCAGGTCCAGCTTGTGTCTGAGTGACCGGAGAGAACGATAGTGTAATCATATTTGCCGTCTTCGGGAAGAAGCTCACCGTAAGAGTTTCTTGAAATTTTCTGCGGAAAGAACATATCAAACCACTGTTTGTAAAAGAAACAGCTGAATACAAGCCAAATAACAAAAATTATTCCTGCAAGAGCCATTCCGAACCAAATATATTCATTGTGAAGCGCAAAGTACATAAGTGCGCTCATTATAATTCCGAAATAGCCTGCATAGCCAAGTCCGCCGATGCCTGATCTTGTAGAAACGGCAAATTCTTCAACAGTCGGTTTAATTCCGATTTCTTCAAGCTTTCCGCACATATAATCGTGCAATTTCTTTTCGCCCTCAGAACCGGGAAGACGTGAACCGATTTTTTTCGCAGCGTGCTCAACTATGTCAAAGGCAAGTTGACCGTACTGTCTGTTTTCTTCTTTCATTTCCATAACCTCCATAAAAATATTTACATTTAATAATACCTAATTTTTCCTCTATTATCAAGTCTTTTTTAGTATTTTTTTATAAAAAAGAGAATAAAGCAAAAAATCGGCGGAGAATTTTGCTTCTCCGCCTGAATTTAAACAAATTTCAATACTTATATGTATTTTTTAATGAAATTGTCAACAGATGTCCAATAAAGATCCGGGTTAACTATCGAGTTTCTTGCGTGGGGAGCCTCGGGGATAGTAACCATATCTTTTTCGCAGGCAGCTGCATCGTAAAGATTTTGAAGCATCTCAAAGGGAACGAAAGTATCTTCTTCACCGTGAATGAACAAGGTGGGAACCTGAGCCTTCTTTAACTGTTCAATAGCAGACGCTTTTTTGAAATCAAAGCCGGAAATTACCTTATTTACATTGTTTGCACTTCTGAGAATGGGGTTACCGGGGATGTTTACCATTTTACTGATTTTTTGGTCAAAAATATCCCAAATTGACGTAAATCCACAGTCAGCAATTGCTACCGTAACATTTTTTGGAAGCTCTTCGCCCAGCGCCATCATAGTTGTTGCAGAGCCCATTGAAACGCCGTGAAGTATAATTTTGGATTCAGGGTATTCTTCAACAATATAATTTATCCAATCAATGATATCAAGTCTGTCTTCCCAACCCATCGTTATTCTCTGCGTTTCGCTGTCCGCATGACCGTTCATGCTCGGAGTGAGTACATTGTAGCCGAGTTCAATATAATGCTTTGCATAAACTCCCATATTTCTCGGAGCTGAACTGTAACCGTGTATAAGAACAACAAAAATGTCGGAATCCATCTTCGGAAGAAGATAGTCCGCATGAAGATTTTTCTTTTTATGAGTGCTGCGGATAACAAGCTTTTCTTTATCAGCTCTGTCAAACCATATTTTGCCCTGATCAAGCTCGGAGTTCAGGTGAATTGTCTTCTCATCCGTGCCGGTATTAGAAGTCATATACTTGTCTGCAATAGAACTGTTTAACCCACGGCGTGTAAGAGTAAGATAATAAAATGCATTACCTACAAGTAAATATGCAGATGCAGCAGCGGCACCTATTCCCACAGCAGTTTTTATTGCTTTTTTCGCGCTTTTATTCATAAAATCACTCCTTTTTTTATATTTTACTCCAAACTTTTGCAAAAGTCCATTAAATTTTTCTAAATTAAAACAAATATGTTGTTTTGTAGGAAAAAATCTGTTAAAATGTATTTGTAAAATCGCGTATAAAGGGTGCATTTGTGATGAGCAGTGAAAAAATTGTTATGAAAACCTCTATTTTCGGCGGATTTAAAAAGTCGGACGTATTGGATTATATCGAGAACTTGCAGAATGATGCCGCAGATTTAACTTCTGAGCTTGATAAAAGACGGGCAGAGGCTTTGGCTCTTCGCCAAAAGATTGAAGAGCTCGAAGAAAAGGTAACAGAGCTTTCCGAAAATTCAAAATCAATTGAAGAAAAGGATGCACATATCCGCGAGCTTGAGGAGAAGCTTCAAAACTCAAAAGAAGAGTGTACACAGTACAAAGAAAAACTTTTTGAATATCAAGATAAAAGCGAAAGGCTTTCCCGTGCAGAAAAACAGATAGGCGCGGCTTACATTGATGCACGCCGTTATTCAGACGAAATAATTGATAACGCTAAGTCCAAGGCAAAGGATATCGGTGCACTGGCATCGCAAGATGTTAAGCATCAGGCAAATGAAATTGAACAGCTTTTGCGTGACGTTGACGCTGTTTCAAAAAAATTCAACTCTTCCCTTGAACAGCTCCACAAGGACGTTTATGCTCTCAGCACAAAACTTAACAGCTCAGCGTCAAATCTTTTAAATTTACATACTGAGCTGCCGGGGCTTGAAGCACCTTCAATTTACGACGATAAAAATTCCGTTTCCGATGAAATTTTAAAAGACAACCCCGATGCCATAGCAGTTGAGGTTACTGATGACGGCACGGGTCTTACATACATTTCATATGAGCCAAATTCTGAATTTAACGAAGATTTAAACATTCAGGTTGATGACATTATAAAAGAGGTTAACGATGGCGGAATACAAGATTAACACAGGTGAAATAAAAGAATTTGCAGAAAAGCTTCGGGCAGGTGACACGGTTTTACTTTCGGGTACTGTTTACACATCCCGTGATGCCGCTCATAAAAGAATAAAAGAGCTTATAGATGCAGGCAAAGAGCTTCCGTATGATTTAAACGGAACGTCAATTTACTATGCAGGACCTACTCCAACGCCTGAAGGGCTTGCTATCGGCTCGTGCGGCCCTACAACATCCGGCAGGATGGACAAATTTGCTCCTGAATTTCTTGATTTAGGGCTTGCTTCTATGATAGGCAAAGGCCCTCGAAGCCGTGAGGTTATTGATGCCGTAATTCGTAATAAAGCAGTATATTTCTGTGCGATCGGCGGTGCAGGCGCAGTTGCATCTAAATGCATTACCGAATGTGAGGTAATAGCCTTTGAAGACCTGGGCTGTGAATCGGTAAAAAGACTTATGTTTAAAGATTTTCCGCTTATTGTGGGAATTGACTGTCACGGAAACAGTCTTTTTGAGGAGAAGTAAATGAATTCTGAAATTATCAGTTTAAGAAGAGAAATTATAAAAAAAGAATTTAACAGAATGAATGAAATGCAGCTCAGAGCGGTTTTATCCGTCAATGAGCCGCTTTTAATTCTTGCAGGTGCAGGCAGCGGTAAAACCACCGTTCTTGTTAACAGAATTGCATATTTAATTAAATATGGCAACGCTTTTGAGAGCGAAGATGTTTTCGGCTATGTTGATGAAAATACTGTTGAGCTTTTAAAAAGATATCTCGGCGGCGAGCACGGGGTTTATGAGGATATAAAAAGAGTTCTCTCAGTAAATGCGCCAAATCCCTGGGAAATTCTTGCGTTTACCTTTACGAATAAGGCGGCCAACGAGCTAAAGGAAAGGCTCAATTTAATGCTGGGTGAGGCCGGCAATGATGTTTGGGCAGGCACGTTCCATTCGGTTTGTGTTCGCATTTTGCGCAGAAATGCCGAGCTTTTGGGCTATACAAAGCATTTTACGATTTACGACAGCGATGACAGCAAGCGTGTAATGAAAGAGGTGCAAAGACTTCTTAATATTGACGATAAATTCTTATCGCATAAAACAATTCTGTCTAAAATCAGCAACGCAAAGGATATGCTTATTTCTCCGCAAGAGTACTTATCTCTCGGTAGTAGCAATTACGGTGAAAAGCAAATAGGGGAGTGCTATGAAAAATATCAGAAGCTTCTCAAAAATGCCGATGCCATGGACTTTGACGATATAATCGTCAACACAATTAAGCTTTTACAGGACAATAAGGATGTAAGAGAGTATTATCAAAATAAATTCAAATATGTTTTGGTTGACGAGTATCAGGACACCAACCACGCTCAGTTTGTGCTTACAAAGCTTTTGTCAGAAGGGTATAATAATATTTGCGTTGTGGGCGATGACGACCAAAGTATTTATAAATTCCGCGGCGCTACTATTGAAAATATTTTAAGCTTTGAGCAAAATTTCAAAAACGCACGGGTTATTCGCCTTGAGCAGAATTACCGTTCAACACAAAATATTTTAGACGGCGCAAATGCAGTCATTTCACATAATGAGCAGAGAAAAGGCAAGGAGCTTTGGACAAATAACGGCGAGGGTGAAAAAATTCTTTTGAACACCCTTTCAGATGAGTATGACGAAGGCAAATTTATTTGTGATGAAATAGTGAATCATGTTCAAAAGGGAATGAAGTTTTCCGACTTTGCCGTTCTTTACCGTATGAACGCCATGTCAAATACCATTGAGCGTGCGTTAGTTCGAAGCGGTATTCCTTACAGAATAATCGGAGGTCATAAGTTCTATGACCGTATGGAAATTAAGGATTCGGTGGCATATTTGAGTGTCATCGCAAATCCAAACGATTCAGTGCGTTTGGAAAGAATAATAAATGTACCAAAGAGGGGAATAGGTGCTACGACTATTGCCTATGCAAAAGAAATTGCAGACGGCTTGGGGCTTAGCTTGTTTGAAGTTATAAAGCACGCAGATGAATATGAAAAGCTTTCACGCTCGGCGGCAAAGCTTCGTGAGTTTACCGATATGATCGAAGGCTTTAACGAGCTTTCTCTTCGCGAATCTCCCTCGTCTGTCTTTATGTCAATGCTATCTGAAACGGGATATAAGCTTTCTCTTGAGCAAGATAAAGAAAAACTTGAAGACAGGCTTCAAAACCTTGACGAGCTTAATTCCAACCTTATAAAATTCCGTGAAGAAAACCCCGATGGCACTCTTTCTGATTTCCTTGAAGAGGTTGCTTTGCTGACTGACATTGACAATTATAACAGCGACAGCGAAGCGGTAGTACTTATGACCTTGCACTCTTCTAAAGGTCTTGAATTTCCCGTAGTTTTCATTTCCGGAATGGAAGAGGGAATTTTCCCGGGAATGCAGTCAATGTATGACCCCAATGAAATTGAAGAGGAGCGCCGCCTTGCCTATGTGGGCATAACGAGAGCGAAAAAGGTGCTTTATCTTCTCAATACAAAGTCCCGAATGCTCTACGGTTCAACAAAATACAACGTACCGTCAAGATTTATCGGAGAACTGCCCGAAGAATGCTGTAAATCCCTTGTAAAACCCGTTAAGAATAATATTAACCGATTTGAACGCCCGGTTTCTCAAAAACCGATTTCAAGAGGCTTCAGCCTGCGTGAGAATACGGCGAAAAATACTGAGACTTTCTCAATCGGAGATGCCGTTTCCCACAGAGTTTTCGGCACGGGTATGGTAATTTCCCTTAAACCTATGGGTAACGATGTGCTCATGGAAATTGCTTTTGACAAAGTCGGCACAAAAAAGATTATGGCAAATATGGGCGCAGTGAAGAAAATATGAAGGTGAGTTTATGAATAAGATTTTTAAGACAGTATTAGGTACTTGTGCAGCAGTTTTAGCTGCTCCTGCTGTTCTTTATTTTCCTGCTGTTATTTATAATGCAACAAAAAAATATGACGACGACTGTGAGTATTTAATGATTTTAGGCAGCGTGATTTTAGGTGAGGATACTCCGAGCGATCAGCTTATTGAACGAATGAACAGAGCAGTTGTTTATTTAAAATCACATTTGAGCACTAAGGCTGTCTGTTGCGGCGGATGTTTTCGAAAAGAGCAGAAGGTGTCCGAGGCGCAGATTATTAAAAATTATTTAATGAATAACGGAATAGAAGAAGAGCGGATTTTGCTTGAGGATAAATCAACGACTACTTATGAAAACTTTGAGTTTGCATTAAAAATAATTGCCGAGGACAGCACAAAGAGTACAGAAAACACCAAAATAGCCTATCTTACAAGCGATTATCATATTTTCCGTTCGGGCATAATCGCAAAGCAAAGCGGAATTAAAGATGTTCTTCGTGTCAGTGCTAAATCTGAAGGTAAAAATTTCAAAAGATATTTGAGAGAATATTTTGTGGGATACGACTTGGCATACAGAACGCTTTTTAAATAACTTAAATCATCAAATTTCAATTTCTGAGGTTACTTTTTGTAACCTCTTTTTGTTTGCATAAGATTAAAATAAGAACAAGTCCCGACGGTTTAGAATAGTATTTAACGGAATCAATTTCCAAATATTAAAAAAGGAGACGTGTTTTTTGAATAAGTTTTTAGAAGACTTAGATAGAAATATTCAGCAAGTTTTTTCCGATGAAGAAAACTGTGAATGTAAAAATAGATATAACGGAACAAGTAAGCTTCCCGAAAATCCTGTTGTTGCAATGGCTTATGTACCTTTCCAGACTAATACGGAGAGATACGATGCAGAAAAAGCACTGTGTAACGGCACATTATTCCCAACTCTTAACAAGCCGTTTTTGGGAGGTAAATGCATATGACTGACCGTGAAAAATTGCTTAAACAGCTTTCGGCTCTTCAGTTTGCCGCTTGGGAGCTTCATTTGTACTTGGATACACATCCCGGCGACAGTGACGCTTTGGAATTAAACGAAAAATATCTCTGCAAGAGTAAAGAACTTACAGAACTTTATGAATCAAAATTCGGTCCGCTCAGTGCAAGAGCAGGCTCAGGGGATAAGTGGCTTAAAAATCCGTGGCCATGGGATATTAAGGAGTGTGAGAGATAAATTATGTTTCAATATGAAAAGAAATTACAGTACCCTGTAAATATTAAAAATCCTAATCCGAAATATGCACAGATAATTATTTCACAATTCGGCGGTCCCGACGGGGAGCTTGCCGCATCGCTTCGCTATTTGTCACAGCGTTTTTCAATGCCGTATCCGGAGCTTAAAGGTCTTTTGACTGATATCGGTACGGAAGAATTGGCGCACCTTGAAATGATAGGCGCTATCGTTTACCAGCTTACAAGAAATCTTACTATTGACGAAATAAAGAAATCGGGCTTTGACACTTATTTTGTTGACCATACAACAGGTGTTTATCCCGTAGCCGCAAGCGGAACACCGTTTACGGCGACTTATTTGCAGTCAAAAGGCGATGTCATAACAGATTTGCACGAGGATTTAGCAGCAGAACAAAAGGCAAGAACAACTTACGATAATATTTTGCGCTTAGTTGACGACCCCGATGTTCGTGAGCCGATAAAATTTTTGCGTGAAAGAGAAATAGTTCATTATCAAAGATTCGGCGAAGGTCTTCGCTTGGCAACTGACCGTATGAACGATAAGAATTTCTACGCATTCAACCCGAGCTTTGACGTTCAGTGCAATAAAAATTGCAACAGAAAT
>JAFLUN010000059.1 GCA_022508785.1 Oscillospiraceae bacterium | reverse complement strand
GAGTTTGCGGCAGAAAACGAAAAAGAAACCGCAAATGTATAATAATTTTATCATATAAAAAACCACCTTAAAAGGTGGTTTTTTTTTGTTGTTGATAAACCGTAATTTAACTTATCATTGCCGTATCTGCAAAAGGTATTCTTCGTCTGTAATACCCGGGGAGAACGTGCGGGTATATTCTTTGACGAGCAGATTTGACTTGTCAAAATTGTCCTTTAAAACTGACTTTAGGTAATCTGTGAAAAAGCCCGTAAGCCAACTAACGCATTGGGATAATTCATCAAAACAGGGAGTTCCAAGTTGAAGACCCAAGGAATTGTCGGGAGCGGGACACCATTTTCCCTGAAAAAGCAAAAACACTTGGGTATGCGTTTGGTGCAGCTCATCAGACAGATACTCCATAAACCAGGAGCGACAGGGCAAACCGTGCCTTGCACAATAGACTTTGATGAGCTCTGCCAAGTCCCAGCACCAGCCGCAGTTATTTTTCACCACATCTTCCGGCGAGGAAAAGGCGTAATCCCGAACCGTGAAATCTTCATCGTCTGTAAAATGAAGTTGTCCTAATTTATCCTGATAGCCGTACCGAATGGTTTCAATATATCGGAAAAATGACTGAATATCCAATTCCATTACATCTTCAAACTCCGCCATACCGTCTCACACCATTCAAAATTCAATTCTTTTTTACGATTTATTTATTAGCGATTTTTGCTATTGCTTCGTCTATCATACTCATTTGTTCAGTGTATTTTTGTAGCTTCTCCTTCTGCTCTTCAACAAGCTTTGCAGGAGCTTTTGCAACGAAATTCTGATTGTTGAGTTTATTTAAAACAAAGTCGATATCCTTTTGAACCGAAGCCTTTTCTTTATTGAGGCGCTCAAGCTCCGCCTTAAAGTCTACAAGCTCGTCCATTGGAATGTAAATCTTTGCATCGGCAGTAATTATCGTTACTGCGCCGTCGTCCTCATAATTTGGAATTAGGTCAACCTCACTTGCAGATGCAAGACGAACGAAGAAATCGGCGCCGTTTTTAAAGGTGTCGGCAAATGCGGTGTCAATAATAACCTTTGCTTTCTTTGACGGAGCAACGTTCATTTCGTTTCTTCTGTTACGAACCGCCTTAATTGCCGTCATAACTCTTTCCATTTCCGTTTCATCGGACTTGAAATTAAGTTTATCTGAATATTCAGGCCACTGAGAAATCATAATTGAATCACCGCTGTGGGGAAGAGTTTGCCAAATTTCTTCGGTGATAAAGGGCATAAACGGATGAAGAAGCTTTAAGGTGTTACTCATTACAAAAACGAGAACAGCTTTTGCAGTTGCTTTCGCCTTTTCGTCGTTTCCGTTAAGGCGAATTTTTGCAAGCTCAATGTACCAATCGCAGAATACGTCCCAAATAAAGTCGTAAAGCTTTTGAACTGCAAGACCTAATTCATACTTTTCAAGGGATTCGGTAACCGCTTTAATTAGGTCATTGTACTGGGAAAGTATCCATTTATCTTCAATAGCCAGCTCTTCGGGAATATACGGTGCAGGCTCGTTTTCGCTGAGATTCATAAGAATAAACCGTGCGGCATTCCAAATCTTATTTGCAAAGTTACGGCTTGCCTCAACCTTTTCGTCGGAGAACCTCATATCGTTTCCTGGGCTGTTACCCGTTGCAAGAGTAAACCGCAGCGCATCGGCGCCGAATTTGTCAATAATCTCAAGAGGGTCAATGCCGTTGCCGAGAGATTTTGACATTTTTCTGCCTAAAGCGTCACGAACAAGGCCGTGAATAAGAACCGTGTCAAAGGGTGCTTTGCCTGTGTATTCAAGAGCGGAGAAAATCATTCTTGAAACCCAAAATCCGATAATATCGTAACCCGTAACCAGGGTATTTGTGGGGTAATAATGCTTTAAATCCTCTGTTTCTTCAGGCCAGCCGAGGGTTGAGAAGGGCCAAAGAGCTGAGGAGAACCAAGTGTCAAGAGTGTCTGGGTCTTGCTGTAAATGAGTTGAACCGCATTTCGGGCAAACGGTAACGTCTGTTTTTGAAACAACCGTTTCACCGCAGTCGTCACAGTACCAGGCAGGGATTCTGTGACCCCACCAAAGCTGACGTGAAATGCACCAGTCCCGAGTTCCACGCATCCAACTCATATAATTCTTTGTAAAGCGTTCGGGAATAAACTTAATTTCACCATTTTCAACAGATTCAATGGCAGGGCCTGCAAGCGGCTCCATTCTTACGAACCACTGCTTTGAAACCATAGGCTCAATGCTTGTGTGGCATCTGTAGCAAGTGCCAACCTCGTGCTTGAGGGGCTCAATTTCCTTTATGTATCCGCCTTCTTCAAGGTCGTGAAGTATAGCCTTTCTCGCTTCCAAGGTGCTCATACCTGCATATTTACCGCAGTCGAGTACCTCAGGCTCATTCTGTGTTGCCTTGCCTGACGCGCGCAATTCGTCTGCCTCTGCCTTTTCCTTAGCGCCTGTAAGGAAGCCGTCATAGGTAAACGTGCGAACGATAGGAAGATTATGACGAAGCCCTACCTCAAAGTCATTGGGGTCGTGAGCAGGTGTGATTTTAACAACACCCGTTCCCTTAGTCATATCCGCATGCTCGTCGCAAACAATGGGAATTTCCTTATTTAACAACGGTAAGATTACATGGCAGCCGTGAAGGTGAGCATACCTCGGGTCGTCTGCGTTAATTGCAACGGCAGTATCGCCAAGCATAGTCTCAGGTCTTGTTGTTGCAAGCTCAAGCTTTTCGCCCGTTTCCTTAACCGTATAAAGAAGATGCCAGAAATTTGAATCCTTTTCCTCATATTCAACCTCAGCATCCGAAATTGAGGTGTTGCAATGGGGGCACCAGTTAACCATTCTGTTGCCGCGGTAAATCAAATCTTTCTCATAAAGGCGTACAAAAACGTCTTTTACGGCATTTGAGCAACCCTCGTCAAGAGTAAAACGCTCTCTGTCCCAATCGCAGGAAGAGCCCATTTTCTTAAGCTGTTCAATGATTCTGCCGCCGTACTGAGCTTTCCAGTCCCAAGCGCGCTCAAGGAATTTTTCTCTTCCGATTTCTTCCTTTGTAATCCCCTCTTTGCGCATAGCTTCAACGATTTTTGCCTCAGTTGCAATTGAAGCGTGGTCAGTACCGGGAAGCCAAAGTGTGTCATAGCCTGCCATTCTGTGATATCTTATGAGTATGTCCTGTAATGTATTGTCAAGGGCATGGCCCATATGAAGCTGACCTGTAATATTTGGGGGCGGAATAACTATTGTGTAAGTTTTCTTCCCCTCTTCACGCTTTGCGTGGAAATATTTGTTTTCAACCCATGTTTTATAAATGCGTTCTTCAACGTTTTTAGGGTTATACTGTTTTTCAAGTTCCTTCGCCATTTATATTTTCACTCCTTATGTAGACGCTGATTGATTATAGTGTGCAGATTGCGCAGTCAAATTTTTCGTCAGATTGTATAAAGATGTCGCAGGCATACTGTCGTATGTCAAGGCATATTTGTGCAAGATGGCGGAAAATATGCAAGCAAGGTGTGCACTAAGGCGTCAGCCGTTAATTTATCAGTGGATACTTAGTATTTCAAACCGTAAGCGATGTTATTATTGTCGAATAAACCTTTACGGGGTCGTTTATGAAATTTTGCTTTACCTGCTCAAGCTGTAAGCTGTCGCACACATAGACGGAAAGTTTCATAAACTGTGTATTTTTATCAAACAAGGTAAACGTAATGGTGTAACCGCCGTTTTCCTCTTTGGTAACTTCTATTTTATTTTCCCTTTCGACTCGCGCCTTTGTAATAAGACGGATTGCGGAATTAACCGCTTTTTCACGCACGGTTCTGGGTAGGCTCGTCTCCAGCATTTCAGCAGCCTCTCTGCCCTTCTGCGTTACGGAAATAACCTCGTCCTCGCCTACAATATCGGCAGTAATATTAGCCGTTTTCAAAAGCTCTTCAATAGCTTGACCTACCTCAAAATAATTTGCAAGCCCGTCCTCCTGCATGGCCTCATTGAGCATTTGGCGTGTCATTGGGGAATCCACGGATTTAAGCAAGTAGCAAACAAGCAGACGAATATCGTCCCTGTTGCGAAGCCCTCCAAGCTCTATTCCTGCATCAAATGCATCATACTCCATAATTCTTCTCCTGTAAAATATCGTATATTTCTTTAATATCTTCAAAAACATAAGTCGGTTTTACGGTGCTCTCGTCAATATCCTTTCGAGTGCTTTCACCGCTTAAAACACAAATTGTGTCAACGCCTGCATTAACTCCTGACGCTATGTCGGTATACAGTCTGTCGCCGACTACAACAGTTTCTTCCTTTGAAAATCCGCTCATTTTGACCGCATATTCAATCATAAATTTATCCGGCTTTCCTATGTAAATCGGTCTGCGCTTTGCGGCGTAATTTATCGCTTCGCAAATTGCAAAGCAGTCGGGCACTAAACCAAATTCCGTGGGGCAGCCTCTGTCGGGATTGGTGGCAATGTACGGAATGTCTTTTTGGGTCTGCAACAAAAATGAAACATCTATGAGCTTTTGATAAGTAAGCTCCGTGTCATAGCCTACCGCTATACACTCGGCGTCTTTTGTGCTGTTCGTCACCGAAACGCCCATTTTTTCCATTTCCTCTATCATTGAGCGGGTGCCCATACAATAAATCTTTTTGTTTTTGTGATGCTCGTTAAGGTAGAGAGCCGTTGCCTGGGAAGAGGTGAAAAAATTATCTTCCGTCACCGAAAGTCCCATATTAGAAAGCTTTACAACGTAATCTTTAACTGAGCGTGAAGAATTGTTTGTTATGAAAATATATCTTCCGCCGCTCTTTTCAATACACTCAAGAAATTCATTTACAAAGGGGAAAAGCCTTGCCCCTTCGTAAATCGTGCCGTCCATATCAAGCAGAAAAAGGCGCTTATTCTTAATTGAGTTTTTATCAAGCATTATCTTTACCGCCTTTAACTGCAGTTTTTTTCTTTAAAACTCCTAAAAGAAGCGTAATTAAATCCTTCATTTCGCTTGTTCTTATAAACAGTATAAGATTTATAAGATTGGGAACAACTGCGCAGATAACTGCTCTGATAACGAGCTCCAACAAAAGATTATCTGTAAACGATGTTGCTTTTTCCGCCAAAAACCAAGTTACAAACAAAGAAATTGCAGTAATTCCCGCATATAAAATATAGGTCAAATAATACGGTGCTAATTTGTGTTTGAGAACGTGCTTATAAACCAGATACGGCTGGGTCCACATAGGGATTATGAGCATACTCAAAACATTAGCCGCAATAACGCCGTTAATTGACTTAAAGTTCCATGCAAGCGTTATTGAAAGCACGATATTTATTACCGCCTCTAAAATTGCAAAGCCGCAGTCCTGCCTGTAAAGCCCTGCGCTGTCCTTTGCCATAAGAACAACACGGCGCATACCGTAAACATAAAAATATGCTACGAGCAAAAGAAGAGTAGTTGTCGGGAACATACTGCCATCTTTGCCTTGCATCCAAAGGCGCATAAACGGCTGAACCAAAACTGCGAAGGATACCGTAAAAAACGAAAAAATCAAATAATTAAAGAAATATAAAAGCTTGAACCGTTTATAAATTGTTTCTTTCGTTTCAACCGTAATAATATTGCCGAAGCTTGCTGTGATTCCGTTAAAGACCTGCGTTACAAGCTGATTTAGCGCATTTGTAATCAGCGTATAGTTGCCGTAAACGCCTGCAACTGCCGTGCCGATAAAATAAGTAATTATCGCCGAGCCTGTGGCGGTAACGCTGACTCCGCCCACTCGGTGACAGAGCATTGCGCCCATATTTTTAGTTAAAGATTTACGCTCTTCACCCGTAATTGTATCCTTTGATTTATCGGCGGCGATTTGCGGATAGCGTTTCTTAAACTGATAGCCTATTGAAACTGCGCCTATAAGTCTGCAAACGATTTTCACAACCGCATAAATCAAAAAGCTGTGGGTAATTTTAAGAAGAACTACCTGGCTTATGAGCGTAATAATTGAAACGAATGCGTCATTTCTGTTGACAACGTAATTATTCTGGTCGGCAACGATTAAAGCCTTTCTGTTAGCGTAAAGATAAGACGCAACCGTGTCTGCCGCATAAAGAATAAAGAGAAGGGAAATATACCATTTCGGTTTATCCGTATCTTTAATTACAAAATTAACGGCAAAGGACAAAACAAGTGCGCCGCCCATAAAAACGGATGCAATTACCTTGTAAGCCTGCTTATAGAAATTCAGCACCCGCTTAATTGCGGCATTGTCTTTTTCTTCAATGGGCTTGTAAAGCTTATAGAGAAGACCCGTGCTAAGCCCTAACTCCGCTAAGGATAAAACCTGAAGAAAATTTTTAAAGGTTGTGTCAACTCCGCCCAATGAAAGTCCCAGCTCGGCAACGAAAACAGCCCTTGTAATGAAATTACTGAGCATTAAAATTGCATAGCCGCCGATGCCGAATATTGAGTTGACTAAAACTTTTTTACTTCTCATTTTTGGCTTTTCCCGTAAATTTATTAAATAGGTTTGCAATAAGCAAATCAATTTTTTCCGTAATTAAGTCTGTTTTTAACTTTTTATCATCATCTGCAAAAACCTGAATATATCCTAAGTACATCCAGAAAATAAACATTGAAAACCGTGTGATAAACAGAATTGTAACCTCTGCCATACTGTTCACCGCAAGCATTCCCAACACTGCAAGAAGCATTGCGAATACATAATAGTATTTATCGTCTTTTTTAATATATTTAAATACGTTTTTAAGCAAGTAAATTGCTATACATATAAAGAAAGCGAAAATAAACACCGAGCCGACTGTGCCCACGCTTACCATTATTTGAATTATGAGATTATGGAAATGGCGAAGATAATTGTCGACTATAAAATGATCTCTGTGAGACTGGGGCCCGTAGCCGAAAATGGGCTTTTCCTTGAACTGTTCCAAGCCGAATTTCCAAATAACCGTTCTGCCTGTGAAAAATCCGTAGCTCTCGTCAATGTTACGGTCAATTTCAACGCTGACAATTTTTTCATCGTCCTTTTCTTCCGGCAAAACGGCGGGAACCTGAGGATCGTCTTCACGGTAAAACTCCCCGCCGAGAGAATGGTAAATACTCGGAAAATATGAAATACCCTTTCGTGAAACGGTAATTACGCCGAAAAGTATTGCAACCGAAAGGACGGCGGCCAAAGCGCCTGCTAAAGCCGATTTAACGGTTGAAAGATTTTTCCTGTCGGAAATTTTCTTAGCCGTAGAAAACATTACTGCAATAAAAGCAAAGGCGAAAAGTGAGATAAACGCACCCTTTGCATTTTCCATACACATGGACATAAAATTAAATACAGATGCATAAACAATGAAAAAGCCGTAAAGAAAGCTTATCTTTTTCCCACGAGCCTTTGTAACGGCAATTTGCAAAACCGTAATTGCCAAAGCCAGCGCCGTTATCATATACCCCGTATTGCTGTAAAGACCGAAAAGCCTGTTTTGAGACCAACCCATTGCGTATTTTTGATCTCCGAAAGTAACTTCTTTGTGGTAAAGGCAAAGGAACATCCCTATTGAAACCGTTGAAAGAACGGCTGTCATTGCAATGAAAATGTTGTTTAATACCGAAAGCTCAAAAAGTGAACGCTCCTTTGTTTTGTCAAAGGAATCGGGGTAAAGCAAAAGAAGAGCTATTGCCGTGTACCCCCAGCTTGCCGCATTCAAATTAAGCCCCGTCTTATAATTTAAGGCAACTGAAACGGCAAAAATAAGCATAAAGCCTATCAGCCAAAACATCCCTCTTGCTTTTAGGAATTTTCTTTTTGTAAACAAATCGTAAAGCAATAAAACAGCTCCGACACCCAGCATAACGAACATAAGCTTATAAGAAAAAGCTACGCAAGGAACGAGCAAAGTGGGAATAAGAAAAATTAAAAGCGCCGCTTTGTAGTAAAAAACTATTGAGTTTTTAGCCTTCTCTGCAATTTTCATATTTAACCCCCGTTATTATTCAAAGTATAACTTTGATATAACCTGTGCCTGCCCCGAAAGTGAAAATCCGCTTTGCTCAAGCTGTTTTTCGGTATCCACACTGTTTCCCCTGCCTATTTTAAGCTTTTCAGATATTCTTTCAGCCCACCGTATATTACTTTCGGACAGCGGAAAGAACTCCACAAGCCCCGTTAAATCGCATTCCCTTGTAACTGCGTCACTAACAAGTGAAGGCAGTCCGTTTGCCTGTGCCTCTACAAGAGTTATGGGAAGCCCCTCAAAAAGAGAGGGCATTAAAAACAAATCCATTGCGGAATAATATTTGTATATATCTTCCTGAAAATCAACAAAAACCACGCTTTCAGTCAAATTTAATTCTTTGACTTTATTTTTTATGCTCTCAAGAAATTCGCCGTTTCCGACGAGCATCAGCGTGCAGTCATTGCGGATTTTACAAAGCTCGCGAAATACATCTATAATGAAAGTATGATTTTTTTGCACCGTAAAGCGCCCTATGTGACCTATTAGGTATTCTGTTTTCACACCGTATTTTTCCCGTATTTCATTGCCTGCCGCTTCGTTAAATGCAAACTTTTTCGTATCAACCGCATTGTGAAGTATTAAAGCCGTTTGCGCCGCCTTTTCACCGTACATCCACCGGGCAGCGGGGACCGAGCAAGCGCATTTAACGTCAAAATACTTATTGGCAAAAATACGCAAAAATTTATGCAAATTGCTGAACACAATTCTTCGGAGTTTCGAAGCCAAATCCGTAAAGCTGCTGTGCGAGTGCATTATAATTTTTTTGACCCCGCACCTTTTAGCATATTTAAAAACCGTAAGCGTGGAAATTGAGGACATATTAAAATGAACTGTATCATAACCTCTTGAAAATATGTCTTTCAAAAAACGCCTGTATAAAAACGGATGCTTGTACATTGAAATATCCATTTCAAAATACCGGGTTTTGTTCTCCTCAGTCCATTTTTTCAAACGGTCATTGCGGAAAGAAAGAATGTCTATATCAGCATCTTCATTTTTCAGCTCATTCAAAACGTTGAGAATGTACTGAGTGATCCCCGTACTCGGAGCAGTGGGTGCAAAAATCAATATTTTTTTCATCACACTATTTTCCTAAATCTTTTTTGATTTGAGTAGTGGAAATTTCAGGTGTCCGCTCAAGGTAAACTACCTCGCAATGCTCTTTAAGGAAATCAAATTTGCCTTTCCAGTCGTCACCCATAACGAATGTATCAACCTTAAATTCTTTAACGTCGCTTACCTTTTGCTCCCAATTTTCTTCGGGAATTACCAAATCAACATATCTTATTGCTTCAAGAAGTTTTTTTCTTTGCTCGTATGAAAAATAACATTTTTTCTGTTTTTCGTTCCAGTTAAATTCGTCTGTTGAAAGGGCTACTATTAAGTAATCGCCCAATTCCTTTGCACGTCTTAAAAGATTTATATGCCCGTAATGAAGCAAATCAAAGGTGCCGTATGTAATAATCTTTTTCATATATAAGTCTCCTTAGGGTTGAGAGAGTTGAACACGAACCTTTAAGCATAAGGTCCGAAATCCACATTTATTACGCTGTGACGGTTATATC
>JAFLUN010000058.1 GCA_022508785.1 Oscillospiraceae bacterium | reverse complement strand
TAGTGAGAAGAATTGACGATCTTGGAAGGGTCGTCATTCCAAAGGAAATCCGCAGGACAATGCGTATTCGTGAGGGCGACCCTTTGGAAATATACACTGCAGTTGACGGTGAGGTTATTTTTAAAAAGTATTCGCCTATGGGGGAAATGAGCGAATTTGCCTCTGCTTATGCCGATGTTCTGCACAGAGCAATAGGCGAGCCGGTGCTGATAAGCGACCGTGACCGTATTGTTGCGGCGGCAGGGATTCCAAAGCGTGAAGCGGTTGAAAAGCGTATTTCACAGGAGCTTGAAAACTTAATGGAAAACCGTGAAAACTACGTTAAATCGGCAGACGCAAAACCGCTTTATCCGATTGTGGATTTTGGGAAATGCGCCGCGGCGGCTTACACGATAATCGGCAACGGCGATGTTTCAGGTGCGGTTATTTTGCTTGGTACCCGCGACGATTACACACCGTCGGTGTCTGACATTAAGCTTATCGAGGTTGCGTCAAGATTTATCGGAAAGCAGACTGAAAGTTAATTTAGATTTTAGATGTTAGACATTCGTCGGGGAGATGCCCACATCGTCCCCTACTGGTTACTAACTACTATCAGGGCAGGTGTGAAAACCTGCCCATATATTTTTATTTTGCCCCTTAAAAATAATATAACCTATTGAAAAACAACTTTACTTAATGTATAATAGAATAGATTAAGTGGCAAATAATGCCGCAGTCAAAAATGAATAAAGGTAGGTGTGTATTATGGGTAGAGATTGGATGGACAATAAAACCGTAATAATCACAGGCGCTTCAGGCGGTATGGGTAAAGGCGTTGCCGAAAAGCTTATTAAAGAGCATGGCTGCACTGTAATCGGTATTGCAAGAAGCGAAGAAAAAATGAAAAAAGTTGTTGAAGAGTTAGGCGATTATGCTGACAAATTTTCATATCAGCTTTTTGACGTTGCTGTTGAGCAGAATTGGATTGATTTTGTAGCATACCTCAATGAAAACAATATTAAGCCTGATGTTCTCATCAACAACGCAGGAATTTTGCCGAAATTCGACAAATTCCAGAATTACACCGTTGAATACATAAAGAAGGCAATGGACATTAACTTCTATTCAGCAGTTTATTCCATTCACGCTCTTCTCCCCATTTTGCTCCAGTCAGACTCACCGGCAATTATTAACATTGATTCCTCTGCCGCTCTTATGACACTTGCGGGCACATCTGTTTACTCAGCTTCAAAGGCTGCGCTCAAGTCACTTTCCGAGGCTCTTCGCGAGGAACTTCGCGGCAAGTGCTACGTTGGCATTGTATGCCCCGGCTTTACAAAGACAGATATTTTCAGAAATCAGGATTCCGCTGACGACAAGGGTCAGAAAATGCTTAATATGGTAAGCACATCCTGCGACCGAATGGTTAAAATGATTATGAACGACATCAAAACAAAGAGGCCCTTGGGTGTTCACGGTTTTGATGCCGCATTTATGAACTATTTCGGCAGAATTATGCCCGTTCAGGGCGGCAGGCTCTTCTCAACCGTTATGAAGATGTCCAAACTCCCGTTGTTTGACGGAGTATTCAAAGATTAAGGTAGCCGCTGACCAAATGTGACTGCGGTGCTTTGCTGATCTTTTCCGCCGAAAATGCGTTCCAAAATCTTGCAAGGCACAAAGCATTCCTGCAATTTTGCGCCTTTTTTCGACAAAAAATCTCTCGCAAATCACTCTTGTCAATTTAATCATCGACTACCTAAGCAATTAAATAAAAATATAAAAAAATCGGAGGTTATATTATGAAAGTATTTATGATCGGCGGTACGGGACTTCTCGGCTGTGAAGCTGCAACAACTCTTATTAAAAGAGGACATCAGGTAACAAGCGTTGCTCTTCCCCCTCTTCCGGAAGGCGCTCCAATACCCCCCGAAATGGAAATCATTTTCGGCGACATTAACAAGAAAACTGACGAAGAAATTGCGGCAATGCTTGAGGGTTCAGACGTTTTCATTTTCGCCGCAGGTGTTGACGAAAGAGTTGAATTCCCCGCTCCCGTAATGGATTACTATTACAAATTCAACATTGCTCCTCTTGAGAGAATTTTCCCCCTTTGCAAAAAGGCAGGCGTTAAGAGAGCAGTTGTTCTCGGCTCATATTTTGCTTATCTTAACAAGATTAAGCCTGAAATGAAGCTTACCGAAAGAAACCCCTATATGAAATCCCGTATGGATCAGGAAAAGGTTTGCGAAGACGCTTGTGACGAGAATTTCTCAGCTTGCGTTCTTGAGCTTCCCTACATATTCGGCACACAGCCCGGCAGAAAGCCAGTTTGGACTGTTCTTATTGAACAGATTGAATTTATGGACAAGTGGCCCGTTACAATGTACCCGAAGGGCGGTACTGCAATGCTTACCTGCCGTCAGGTTGGTCAGGTTATTGCAGGCGCCGCTGAAAACAAGGCAGGCAAAACAGGCTTTGAGGCAATTCCTATAGGTATGTACAATATGACATGGCCCGAATTCCTTGAAATCGTATTTGATGCAAGAGGAATGCACGGCAGAAAGATTTTGACCGTTGCTCCGTGGATGATGAAACTGGGCATGGGCAAAATTGTTAAGGATTACAAAAAGCGCGGCATTGATTCAGGCATGGACCCCATGCAGCTTCCCGACATTATGGACTACAACCTGTTTATTGACAAAAAATGGTGCCTTGAATTAGGTGTTGAAGAAGACGACATCAAAGAAGCTATTACAGATTCAATCAAGGTTTCTCAGGCAGCATTTGACGGCAAGGTTAAGCTTTTGGAGATGAAGGGTGAGTAATTCTACACTCTAAAATCTGCATACACAAAAAGAGGGTGCGACCGTTTGGTTGCACCCTTTAATTATTCATTATTCATTAAAGAATAAGGGAGGGCGTGGAAGCCCTCCCCTACAATGTAATTTTATGCTGATATTAAATTATCTCTTAATATCGTCCCAGGCTACGCCGTTGATGTGGAAGAGCTCGTCAAATTCGTATTTGTTGTTCTCGTCCTTACCGTGGTTGGTGTACCAAACCTGAGCGAAGAAGGGGTTAGTCTTTGCGATTGAGTCATAATCCCAAGCCTTGTGCGGAATGTAGCACTCGGGGCACCAGTGACCGCCGAGAAGGATAAGAGCGGGGCTTGCTTCAAACTCTGCGCCGCAGTGGCCGCATTTCCATTTAAGCTTAGTTGCCATATCGCCCTTCGTCATGGTGTCTGACAGGCATTCGCCGCCACGGAATTTGGCAGCCTGCTTCATATCTTCAATGTCAAGCTCTGATTCGGGCTTTGATTCGTCATAACCGTGGTCAAGCTTGAATTTTTCAGCAGCCTCTGTATCCTTTTCAAATTTGATCAGCTCAAAGTCTTCCCATTTTCTCGGGAGCTTTTCCCATTCAGCTTTTGAGCCGTAATAAGCGCTCATACGAACCTTGTTGTCTTTTTCTGCCCAGTCAAGTGTACCGAAGTCGGGAGTTGAAGCTATCTTCTTCATAAACGGCTTTGCGCATGCTGCAACAATGCCCTTCGGAAGATAGCGAGGAATTTTAAAGTAAAATTCAACCTGATCTGCAAGACGGTTAAAGTAATCTTTAACGGGAAGGTTCTCACGGAAATGAAGGAACTCTTCAAGCTTGTCAGAGTCTGCATAGAACTGACCGTGGAAGTTCTTTGTTGTGAACCAATGGGGGTCAAAGAGCTTTTCGGGGCCTGCAAGACCCAATGTGCCCAGAAGAAGAACCTCAAATTCATAGTTAGAAATTCTGTATTCCTTACCTGAACCGATGTTGTAGAAACGGTTCCAGAAATCAGCGCCGAGGTTGCCCTTTGCATCTTCATCACAAAGGTTAGCCATTAAGCGGCCTGAGTCCTCAACAGTACACCATTCAAGAACGCCGTTAATCGGTACGTGGAACATAATGGGATCCATATTTTTAAGAATATTGGGATAAAGAATACCTGACTGACGCATTACAACCCAATTTTTAAGTCCGCTTTCAACAAAGGCTGCCTCAGCACGGCACTTTGAAACTGCATAATGGTCATAAACAGAAACCTTAAGCGGGTCGCCGCAACGGCCCCAATGAATAGGATAGTTTCTGTCACCCGTTTCAGCAACGGTACCTATGTAGCAAACCTTAATGTCGTCTGCATTGGGCTGAGCTAAAACTGCTTTGCAGATATTCTCAGCAGCGCCGATGTTTGTTTTCTGAGTTCTGTAAGGCTTCCAGTCGGCAGCAGGAGAAACCATACCGCCGATATGAAGAACGTAGTCAGCACCCGTGATAGCTTCCATAAGGCTATCGTAATTTGTAAGGTCGCCCCAAACAATTTTAACTGCAGGATCATTCATATAATCCTTAAACATTTCTTCGTTCTTGGCGCTCTTTCTTAAAAGAGGAACAATGTTAAATTTGTCCTTTTTTGCATAAAGCTCTTTGAATGCGTGAAAGCCCATATTACCTGACGCACCAGTGAGCATTACGGTTTTCTTGTCTGCCATAATTTCCACCTCAACATTTTTTGTTTTGATTTTAGTAATGATTTTCAGAGAACAAGTCACGTCAAAACATTCTGTAAACATTATAAGTTATTTGAATTTAATTGTCAATAAATTAAACGTATATTCGTATATGAATATGAAAAAACCGCCCCGAAAAACGGAGCGGTCAAATTTTAAATCCTAATAATTACCAAGCAATTGTGAAATCCTTCTGAAGACCGAAAGGAATTGAAACTTGAGCGCCGATTGCTTTCAGCGAAAGAGTCCATTCAAAGTAATATGTAGCTGAGGTAACGTTTCCTGTATCCTTGTCAACATTAACCCTAACATAGCCGTTTTTATGACCTGTCTTAACATCTTTGATTACTGATGCGGCAGGACCTGCGTTGTCTGTAACAATAGAAGGCATAATAACTGAGAATACTTTACCTGCGTGACCAACGCCGTGAGCTGTTGAAGCACTGGGCTCATCATCTTTAACATAAAGAGTTATTGTGTATGACTTGCCGTTATCCTTAACGTCAAACTTTGCAATATCATCAGCAGTAAGTTTACTTGACCAGCTCTCGTTTTCAACCGGGAACATTGCATTTTTCTGAGCAACGGTTGTGGCGTTTACCATTCCGGGATCAAGAGTGGACAAATCTTTTTCACCCATATTTTTAGCAACGAGGGAATCTGCCATATTTGTAAGAGTTTTGGGAAGGTTTCCTTCAATTGAACCGGCCGGGCTGTTAACTTCTTTATTAAGAGTGATTTTCTTTGCATTGGGCTTAACCTTGTTAATTGCAGTGTTGAAATATGCAACTACATCTGCCGCAGTGCTTGAATTTGAAAGCTCTTTTTTGGTGTCGCCGCCGTTGGAATCTGCAGCGTCGCCTTTGCCATCGTTTGCAGTATTGTCTTTGTTGTCGGTTGCGCCGTTACCGTCACCGGGAACATCAGCAGCATCAGAACCGCCGTTGTTGTTATCATCACCGGGAACGTCAGCAACGTTAGAACCGCCGTTGTTATCACCTGGGTTTACATTGTCTGAGCCTGATGAAACAACGTTACCGCCGTTGTTACCGCCGCTTACTGCAACGCCGTTATTGGGTGTGAAAGCAATTGCCATTGACGCAAAAACAACTACGCAGGCAAGTGCAAAAGCAAAGGTTGTTAAGAAGGTTTTGCTGAATCTTTTTCTCTTATCAGCCTTTTTATCAATTTTAGCTTTATACTCTTCGGGTGTAAGAACTTTTTTTGCCATAAGTATAATATCCCCTTTCTAATTCTTTACCCTATAAATTTACAACAAAAATCGAAAAAAGTCAATAGTTATCTTGAAAAAGGCAAAAGAAAATTCTGCCTTAAGATAAAATTTCTAATCTCAAGACAGAATTTAACGAAAGTAACGTTAACTTGCTGAAAATTTTCTGTTTATAGGTATGATTTCATTTGATCTCTAAGCTTTTCTTCAAGCTTTATAAGCTTTTTGCAAATGTCCTTTGCACGCTCTTCTGCGGCGGCATATTCATTCAAATATCTGTTAAGGGATTTCACGCCCATATTGCAGCCGTCGGTCATAAGATCTGCAATAGTTTCGTCGCTGTGCTCCACCGCTAATTTAAATTCAGTTTTCATTTTTGACATTCCCGCCGCTATGGGATTTGCATCCTTGCCGTCGTCGCCGTATTCGTCAAGCATTTTTTCGATAAGCTCACGCAAATCCTCGTGCTCAACTCGGCAGTCATTCAAAAAATCAATGAGCTTATGGCTCTTTACCTTTCCCAAAACATCGTCTATTGACGATATTCCCATTTTTACGCCTGCATCACACTCACGCAAAAGCTTAATCGTATCCTGTTCTATCATATTAGCTCCTCCTTAATTTAACTGTTGCTTAAATTATTGTTTCCCGAATGCGCAAAATATATTACGTAATATTCTTGAAAAAATGTATATTTTTCTGTTATACTATAAACGGAAATATAAATTTTGCCTTTAAGGCAATCGGTATATGATAATAATGAAAGGAGCGGTACCGTGCATAAAAAGTCGTTTTTATATGACATTTTGTGCAAATGCCGTATCGCGTGGCGATTGAACAAGTATGAAAAGAGTTTTATTTTGGTATCGGTGGTGGGTAGGCTTTTTGGCATATTGCCTTTTCTGTTTGGTGCCTAAGCTTTTAATCCTTAAGAAAACTGCAAAAAAGCACGGAGCCGAAAAAGCAGAGCAGGAAGCTTTTCGGGCTGTGCAAAAATGGGCGGCAATGTGTATTAAAACTGCAAAGCACACCTTCACTGTGAACGGTCTTGAAAAAGTACCGACGGACAGACCCGTTCTTTTCGTTTCCAACCACGAAAGCTATGGCGACATACCCGTGCTCATTCACGCTCTTAAAGGATTTAACATAGGATTTATACTTAAATCAACATTGCTTAACATTCCGTTTATCGGCGATTATCTTAAATATATGCATTGCGTATCTGTGGATCAGTCGAATATGCGTTCTGCGGCAAAATCAGTTAATCTGGCAGTGCAGGAAATTGAAAACGGCCATTCGCTCGTTATTTTTCCCGAAGGAAAAAGAAGCTTTAACAATTTTCCTGCTGAATTTAAAAACGGCGCTTTCAAAATAGCTATGAAAACGGGCGTAACGATAGTTCCCATTTATATTCATAATGTTCATTACAGTTATGAAGGCAACGGCTGTATGGTAACGCCTGCGGACATTACCGTCAATATTTTAGACCCAATTGAAACGGGCACGCTCACACGGTCTGATATGCAACAGCTGAACGTTAAGGTTTTCAATATTATCTCGTCCTTTGCGGAAGAGTTTAACGCGGAATATAAGAATAAGAAATATTTTTTTGATATCTAAAAAATCGCACCAACTCTACCCTCCCTCCTAAAGGGAGGTGGCAAGGCTGATAACCTTGACGGAGGGAGTAAAACGTGGAAGATTGACAGAGAACTCCCTCATTCGCTTTGCGACAGCTCCCTCAAAGAGGGAGCGGAATATCTAACATCAAACATACAAAAAGCCCCCAGAATTCGAGCTCTGAGGGCATTGTTTTTTTCAACCTTGTTTTTACGTTATTCTTCTTTTTTTAACTGCTTAAATACTTGATTCCCGTAAACTGCCGTTCCGCTTATTAAAACTCCTTGAATTACAGCCTCTGCGTTAAATCCCATTATTGCTACTGCTCCCGTTATTCCGAAAAAGAGCAGTATTATCGGGATATATTTATCGGCGATTTTAGGAAATCCTTTAATAATCATACCTATAATATTTAAGACAGGAATCAGTATAAGAGCGTGCTCCGTTATATATTGCATATCCTTCTCCTTATTTAAAAACTAAACTCACAAGCGCTCCGCAAGCGGCGGAGATAAGCGCTACTATCAGCTTATCCCAAAACTGACCTGGGCGCTTTTTCAGCGACTCGAGCCCTTCCTTTAACTCACTAAGCGACGCAAGAACAATGTCGAGCTTTGTTTCGCTTCGCACCTGTTCAAGCGTTATTGCATTCAGATTTCCCATGAGTTCGCGCGTCTGTGCTTCTAAGTTTGAAATACGAAGCTCCAAAGACTCAAAATCGTTCAATTCATCACCCCAAATCCGCCCTTTCAACAAAGCCTGTTACATACTTTGAAATCGGCACACGCTCAACATTTTTAAGGGAATTGGTAACTCTGTACCTGCCGTCAAGGTAAATTCCGTCATAAATATAATAAGTGCCGGAAATTGTGTTTGAAACACGGTTTGTATAAGCGCTTGTATAAAGCTTGGCATTTTTAAGAACAACCTTTTGCCCTGCCTTGTAGCCCTTAGGCGGCGCAGGGGTTTCCACTTCCTTGCCGTAGCCGTTAAGCCCGTTATATTTCATTATTGCAGGATAATTTTTGTAAGATTCGTCAAGGTCAACGTTCGCCACTATTCCGTCTACCTTTCCCGTTGAGGATTTCTGCCAAATTCCGTAAGGTCTTTGGAAGGTGGGTTTATTATTCCATTGAGCAAGCCAAATGTCATATTTCTTGAAAATCTCGTCGGTAAAATAATTATTCAGCCAATAAAGACTTGAATAAATCATCACATAATAGCCGTTTTTCTCCATTGTTTCGCAAAAGGCGTTTGCAATTTCCGAAATTTTTGCTTTGCCCAAAGCCTGAATTTTGCTGTCCTCTAAATCGTATGCTATCGGGTATTCAAATTTTTTACCCTTGATAACAGACAAGCAATATTCAGCCTCTTTTTTTGCCTCTTCAGGCGTTGTGGCATAAGCAAAGTGATATGCGCCAACGTTCACTCCTACATCTTTCGCATTTTTGTAATTAGATTCAAAGCGAATGTCCTTTTGACCGTTTGTTCCGCCGAACGAGCTTCGTATCATAACGAAATTTATTCCGCTGTTTTTGACCTTTGACCAGTTTATCTCGCCCTGCCATTTTGACACATCTATTCCTCTGTACGATTCCATTGTTTCTCTCCTTTCAATTGCTCCCCTTACATATTATGCGTTTTGGGAATTATCTCCATAATATTTAATAAGATATTCAGAATTTTCCTTAAGCTCTCTTCCGATTTCGTAAAGAATACCGAGCGTCCGTTTTAATTCCGAAAGTAATAATATGTCTCCGTCAGCCTTCTTTATTTTTTCTTTGCAAATCGCAATATTCTCCTGATTAAGCTTTATGTACTCGGCGTATTCCTCCCCCAGCTCTTTTAAGGATTTGTTTTTGTTCAACTGACAGCCCCCTTCACAAATTTTACAAGCTCATCCGCCGACATTTCTGCTGAAAAACCTTCATATTCCAAAACATATTTTATTGCGTTCTCGATTTTTCTAAGGCCGCTGTTAAGATTTCTGTAAACGCTTGATCGTGCCATTTTGCAGATTTTCGATATGGCAAGCGCACTAAACCCGTTATAATAAAAAAGCTTAATTACGGTTTTTTCCGATTCGTCAAGTTCGTTTTCAATTACACTTTTTACGGTTCTTTCTAAGTTTTTCCTTTTATTTACAACGATAAATCGAACTGCTCCCTGCACCTCAGATCCATTGGTAAATTCGAGATTTTCCGTTAAAAAGAAATATTCGTTTACTCCAAGATATTTAATTTTGTTTTCGTTTGTAAAAGCTTGCATTAAGACAACCCCCTTTTTCAGAAAAAGAAAAACGCCCCAAATGGCGTTTTAAATTTATTTTGCCGAACAAATGTTCGGTTTGCATTTTCTATTTTAGCAGTGAATTTGCGCTTTGTCAAGAGAAATAATAATAAAAAAAGAAAAGAAAAAGCGGAAGACTTTCAAGTCCTCCGTGCAGTGTGTAGAAAAAA
>JAFLUN010000057.1 GCA_022508785.1 Oscillospiraceae bacterium | reverse complement strand
AGAAGCTTGTCTGCCTTTTCGGCTTCAAAGGCTTCAAGCATTTTTGCACAGTAATTGGCCGAGCCGTGAATGTCCGACGCTATAAAGTATTTCATAACATAAACCTCTTTATTTAATAAAATCGGGGTAAAACTCTTTAATGTAATTTTCTATATCTTCTCTTGTTTTCTTTAACGGGCCCGGCGTTTCCATTTTAAGAGAAACGGTGGCAGTTGCATATAAAAGAGAGTGCTCAATACCGTTTGTGAGCCGTTCGTTTACATACGCCGCAAAGGTGGTGTCTCCTCTGCCCGTTCTGCCGCTTAAATTCCGCGCTCTTATGGGGCAGGAATAGTGTTTTTCGCCGTCATAAGCTATGACCTCTGTATTATGAGTAATAAGTACCTCTTTAGCGCCCCACCCGTAAAGGATTTTAGCCGCTTCGTAGCGGTCAGAGGTTCCCGTCATAATTTCCGCTTCCGCCGCATCCGTTTTTAAGAAATGAATGTACGGAAGCATTTCTTTTTTACATTCCCAATCCTCAAAATACATTTCGCCCGTATCTGTATTCACATGGCGCAGACTGGTTTGAACATCAAGGGCAATTTTTCCTTTTTTTGCGCACTCTTTAATCATTTCGTTGGGGAAATCGCCGTAAACGAGCCCGGCAAAATGGTAAATGTCGGCAGATATATCCTTTGGAATATCTGGAAGCTCAAATGGCGTACCCATTGACAGACAGGAAGAGTTTCTCCTCTCCTTGTCCGGTGTGAAATAAACGTTTTTCATGGTTGTTGATTTCGCACACTCAATTGCATATACGTCTTCCTTCGGAATGGTAAACTCCAAAAGCCTTTCATTGTCAATCTGCGCAAGGCGAGTTACTGCCGCCACGGTGTGACCCAAAGACGCAGCAGATGCCGACGAATAAAGAACCGCCCCGCCGCAAACATAAGCGGAATTTCCCAAATGGTCAATGTTATTGTCCATTGAAATATGCCCTATGATAATACTTTCGTAATGCTTCATTTTTTACTCCTTAGTTTGATTTCCTCATAAAATATAGGTTTTCAGTTCCTCTGCAACCGTGATATTTGGAAAAGCTTTTATCTCCTCTGCAGGGTCAAAATCCGCCGACAAATGTGTTGCAATTATTTTTGCAGGGTACTTTTTTGAAAGATTTACCGCATCGGAAACCGTCATATGAGGGCCGCGAAATCCTTTCGGCTTTGAGCAGTCGGCAAGAACCCAGTCGCTTTTTTCAAAGCATCTTTGGATATTTTCGTTATACAGCGTATCCCCCGTATAGCAAAGGGTTTTGTCCCCCTTTATTATAACTGCATAATCGGTGACAGTGTGGCGCATTTGCAGAAATTCAATGGTCATACTGCCGATTTTTACATTTGAATTTTCGTCAATGTTTATAACATTAAAATTCGGGTGTTCAAAAAGTATTTTGTACCATTCTGTGTTTTCCTTATGAGTGTAAATATTCACCGTGTGGTTTATTTCTTCCAGCAAATACCTAAAGGGCAGTAAATCGCTTGTGTGGTCAAAATGCAGGTGGGAAATAAAAATGTGATTGATTTTCTTTATATCCACCGTTGCCATTAGCCGTGAAAGTGTGCCGCTGCCCATATCCATAACCAGATAATCCTCTTGATTTTTCACAAGATAACCGCTGGCGGCTCCCGTTCCTGCCTTGCCGTAGGGGCCGTATTTACCTAATACGGTCAGTTCCATTTAAGTCCCTCCGAATATTCGTCTCTCAAGTCCTCTTTTACATTGTTTTTCAAAAGGTTAAGCCTTAAAATAAGCTCGCTTTTCATATAATCCTTTGTCATAAAATCGCCCGCTATTATATTTGCCTGGGAAAGATAGCTTTCGGTATTTGCAATTCGGTCTATAATTTCACTGAAATACGGGCGCATACTTTCGTCTAATTTAATAGGCGCTGTCAGCCAAACCTCCGTAAAGGGATTGGGCGTTTGCTGAGTTTGGAACCAATAAAGCCCGTCTGTATGGAAAGTGTCAAAAAAGTCCGTGGCGTGAATACGGAAATTTTCCGCTTTCATTCCGTTTACCTTCATATCCCACGGCAAAATCTGCTCGCAGGATTTGCTGAAACGGTAGCTTTCCGCCTCGTTTATGAGAATAAACCGCTTGCCTGCTTTTCTTATGTCCCCTAATGTGACATCGCCGATTTTGTCGAAACCGTAAAAGGCATTTTTTTCAGGGTCTATGTATTTTTTAAGAAGAGCGTTGACTTTGTCCACGTCCGCCTTATATTTTAACGTTACGGGACCGAATTTTTGAGGCTGGTATTCCCTTATGTCAAGCAGCAAGATTTCGCTTGGATGGTTTTCAATAATTTCCTTTAAATCTTTAAGGGCATTTTCAAACAAATCGCCTTTTGTTACTCCGTGAGCCAGCATTATTTCACCGTTTTTATCCTCACTGAGCCTCAGGCAGAATTGGCGAACGCCGTATTTAAACTGTGTCAAAATACCGCCTTTTTGACATTCCGCCATTTTTTTCATGCCGTAGCTGCCTGCATTGTGAGCGCCCGGGATCACAACTTGTGTGATTTTTGTTTCATCCTTTATGAAGCCCATCCAATTTTCGTAAATCATAATACACAGCCTCCTTTTGTCTATTGACCGAAAAATAAAAGTTTGATAGAATAATTTCGGTGATTTTATGAAAAAAGTTTTACTCCCCGAAGAAAGCGAAAATTTAAAATACTATAAAGCTAATCTTCATTGCCATTCAACTATTTCGGACGGCGCAAAAACGCCCGAACAGCTAAAGGCGGATTACAAGGCTCACGGGTACAGTATTCTTGCCATTACCGACCACGAGGTTTTCATTCCCCATAACGAGCTGAGTGACAATGATTTTCTTATGCTCAACGGATATGAAATAGAGGCGAGCGGAACGAGAGAGAAAACCTGCCATTTATGCTTTGTGGCGCTTATGCCTGACAACTGCCAAGAGGTTTGCTTTAGCAGAGCACACCTTTGGGGCAATGCAAAAAAGAACGTAAAAAAAGTAAATATAAATAAAAAAGAAAGCTTGCTTTTTAGAAAATACACCAAACGGGGAATAAACAAGCTGATTGAAACGGGCAAGAAATACGGCTTTTTCGTGACGTACAACCACCCCACGTGGAGCCTTGAAAGCTACCCGCAGTACATAAGATACAAAAACGCCGACGCTATGGAAATTACAAATTACGGGTGCGTTGTGTGCGGATTTGACGATGACAACGGCCACGCTTATGACGATATGTTGAGAAACGGCGAAAAGCTTTTCTGCATTTCAACTGACGATAACCACAATGTTTTCCCCGACAGCTCCCCCGACTGCGATTCCTACGGCGGATACATTATGATAGCCGCGCCGTCGCTTGAATACGGGAGCGTAACTGCCGCGCTAAAAAAAGGACTGTTCTATTCTTCAACAGGCACTTATAAGCATATTGGACCTTCGTTTCACAGCATAACACTTGAAAATGACGAGGTACATATAAAAACGGGTGACGTTCGCTCAATTTCTTATATTCCCTGTTCCCGTGACTGCCAAATCAAAAACGCCGAGGACGGCGCAACCATAAACGAAGCAGTATTTAAAATAAAGAAAAAAGAAAAATATTTCAGAATTGTGATTACCGATTCTTTGGGCTACAAGGCGTATTCAAATGCTTATTTTCCTGAGGAATTTTAGTACGATTCTTCACTTCAGTTTGACAGAGTGAGAGAATTTTTTCATTATTCATTATTCATTTTGAAAAAATAATGAATAATTAACGAGGGACGATGTGGACATCGTCCCCTACTTTTTCATATTATTTTTTGACGCAGTAAGGGTGTTGTTAAGAAGCATTGTAATGGTCATTGGGCCAACGCCACCGGGAACGGGAGTTATGTAAGAGCATTTGTCCTTAACGTTCGGAAAATCCACGTCGCCGCAAAGCTTGCCCTCTTCATTTCTGTTCATACCCACGTCAATTACAACGGCGCCGTCTTTTACCATATCGGCAGTTACAAAATTTGCCTTTCCCACGGCCGCAACTAAAATATCCGCACGGCGGGTGACATCAGAAAGATTTTCTGTTTTTGAATGGCAAATTGTCACAGTACCGCTGTTTTGCAAAAGAAGCATTGCCATAGGTTTGCCAACAATGTTGCTTCTGCCGATTACAACACATTCTTTTCCGCTGATTTGAATGTTGTAGTATTTGAGCATTTCAATAATCCCTGCCGGGGTGCAGGGCAAAAACGAATGGTCGCCTATCATAATATGCCCAGTGTTTACAGGGTGAAATGCATCAACATCCTTTTCGGGTGCTATTGAATTTATAACCGTTTTTTCGTCGATATGACGGGGGAGAGGTAACTGACACAAAATTCCGTCAACTTTTGTGTCTTTATTTAACTTTTCTATAAGCTCTAAAAGCTCTTCTGTCGTTGTTTCTTCGGGAAGAGCGTATTCGTAGGAATTTATTCCGACCTGCTCGCACCCTTTTTTCTTATTGCTTACATAAACCTTTGAAGCAGGGTCGTTGCCCACGATAATAACGGCAAGCCCCGTTTCTTTACCTATATTTTTAAGGTTTTGGGTCTCTGTTTTTATGCGGTCTCTTACTGCCGCTGAAACTGCTTTTCCGTCAATTATCTGCATTTTTCTTCTCCTTGTACTCGTTAACTTTATATACGTTTCTTCTGTGAATCTGAACAAATTTTACTATTGTTATTGTAAGGCACAAAACTGCTATTAAGAGTGAGAGAACCTGCGAAACGCGGATATTTGTATTCGCAATGTAAAGGCTGTCGGTTCTCAGTCCCTCAACAACCGCTCTTTCCAGTCCGTAAATCACACCGTAGCCCAAAATTAACTGTCCGTCAAATTTTCTGAATCTTTTACAAACTATGTAAAGAATCAAAAAGCCTAACAAGCACCAAACAGACTCGTAAAGGAAGGTGGGATGAACGGGTTTTGAGGCGTCCATATCAATTCCGCCGGCGGCAAGAGTTGCGTAATTTACATTTATATAATTCGCAATTTTTTCGCTCCACATTCCCCACGGCAAGTTGGTGTTCGTGCCAAACGCCTCCTGATTTGTAAAGTTGCCCCATCTGCCTATTCCCTGACCTATCAAAACGCTCATTCCGAAAAGGTCAAGAAGCTTTAAGAATGGCAGTCCGTTATGCTTACAAACAAAATATGCCGCAAGTATTCCGCCGATGATTCCGCCGTAAATTGCAAGGCCGCCCTCCCAAATTCTGAAAATCGAGAGCAAATCGTTTTTATAGCTGTTCCATTCAAAGATAACGTAATAAAGGCGCGCGCCTACAATTCCTGCAACGGTGCCGTAGAGAAGAACATCCAGCATCTTGTTAAGATCCATTTTCCATTTGTACGCCATTCTTCCGCCGAAAAGCACGGCAAGAATAAAGCCGAACGCAATAATTACTCCGTAAAATCTTATTGTAACGTCAATATCCCACCCCGGGATTGTAAATTCAACAAGATTTGCATATATGTCGAATTTCCAGCCAAGTCCCGGAAATTCAACCAACGTGTAATCAGTCAAAAACCGCATATTTTTTGCCCTTTCTTTTTGAATGTTTTATTTTTTATTCCGCCGAATTACGGACATTGAAGAATTGTTTACATCAATTGCCTCGCGAAGCCTTCTGTTTATATCCTCTGCGGTGATGCTTTCAAGAACCTCGAGCCCGTCAAAAAGCCCGTTTCCGTTGAAATAATCGCCTATAAGGTAATTCGCAACTGCGTCCACATCGTCAAAGCCCATAATAAATTCGCCGTAATGCTTTTTCTTGATACGCTCAAATTCGTCTGCAGATATTCCCTCAGTCTGCAAACGGGAAATCTCTGCGTCAATGCATTTTCTTACTTCGTCAGGGTTCTCGCTTTCGCCTGAGAAAATGTGAGCGCCGAAGCCTTCGCCTTCAAAATACTCCGCATTAAATGTGGTGTTGATAAGCCCTTCGTCCATCATCTGCTCATAAACGTTTGACGTTCTGCCGGCTATAATATCCAGCATTATTTCACTTTCCATAGACTGCTTCAGCGTTCTGCGGACGCCCTGCACGTCCTCTTTGTAGCCTATGGCGAAAAGGGGTCTTGAAACGCTCAAATGCTTTTCAGCGTATTTGCTTACTACCTCTTTGGGCTCTTCCTCAAATTTACGCTCTATTTTCTGCGCCTTTGCAGGCTTTAAAATTTTATCCGCCACTGTTAAAACCTCACGGACGCTTATGTTTCCTGCAACTGCAAGAGCCATATTATTAAGGTTGTAAAAGGCGTTGTAGCATTCATACAAAAGCTCCGCCGAAATTTCCGCAATTGACTGAACCGTTCCTGCAATATCAATGCTTACAGGGTGAGTTTTATACATTGCCTTTAAAAGCGTGAACAAAGACGCCCAACCGGGCTCGTCATCGGTCATTTTTATTTCCTGACCTATTATTCCCTGCTCCTTTTTAACCGTTTCGGGTGTAAAATAGGGGCTTGTTACAAAGTCAAGCAAAATTTCAAGAGATGCCGTGAAATTGCCCGAGCAGGAGAAAAGATAGCAGGTCTTATCAAAGCTTGTGTAAGCGTTGGCGGAAGCGCCCGTTTCAGCGTATCTTGTAAATGCGTCACGCTCCTCGCTTTCAAAAAGCTTATGCTCCAAAAAGTGAGCAATTCCCTCGGGAACTTCGGTGTATTCACCGTTTTCCCCCGCTTTAAAGCAGTTGTCGATTGAGCCGTATTTTGTGCCGAAAATTGCATAGCTTGAAGAATAATTCTCTTTAGGATAAACGAATATTTTAAGCCCTGAAGAGTGGTCTATCTCGAAATATCTCTCATTGAGAAGCTCATTTTTAATCTCTTTAATATTATTCATCTCCGTTACCCTCCCCGCTGAGAAGATAAACGCTGTCAATTACAGTGTTTTGTGCGCATTTAATTACGTCTTCTCTCGTAACCCCCAGGAGTGCCTTTGCCTCTTCCTCACCTGTGATGATTTCGTCGGCAAAGCATTGAGATGCAAAAAATGCGCAAACGCCCCCGGGGCTGTCCAAAACTCCGCAGTACGCGTCTGCAAGAGCTTTCTTTGAAGATTCAAGCTCTTCGTCAGTAAATTCTCCGTTCTTCATAACGGAAAGCTGATTGAAAATTTCACCTAAAGCCTTTTGATAGTTTTCATTTTCAATTCCGCTCTGCACGAATATTATGCCCTTTTGCCTAACCAGCCTCGCACTGCAATAATAACAAAGGCTAAGCTTTTCACGCACATTGGTAAAAAGCCGTGAGTAAGGGCCGCCGCCGAAAACGTCGGTCATTATTCTGTAAGCGTAATAATTATCCGTGTCATTTTTCATTCCGCTGCGAAGCCCTATTACCAGCTTTGACTGATTCATCATTTCCATTGTCTCGTTAAAATAGCGTATATCGTTAGCGCCCGTCACAAACTCAGAGGTTAATTCTTTTAGTTTGCGGTTTTCAATTGATTTTGCAAAATCGGACATCTTTTCAACGAGCATTTTTTCGCTTAAGGTTCCGCAGGCAGTAACAACGATTTGCGCCTCGCTTAACAGGTTTTTATAAGCCTCAAAAAGTCTTTCGGGCGTAAGAGCCCTGACCTCATTTTCAAGCCACTCGCTGTCAACGCCGTATTTTTCGTTTCTGCACATAAGCTGTTTAAGACGGGATAGCGCGTACGCTCTTTTGTCGTTCTTTCTTGCCTCTAAATCCTCTAAAGTAAAGCGGATTTCACGGGCAGCAGCCGTTTCGTCAAATTTTCCGTCACTGCAAAATGGGTTTAAGATAATATCCGTCATAAAATCAACGGCATCGGCAGAAAAGGTTTCCCCGTAAAGTGCAAAGCGGTCATCGGGAAGCTCCATTGAAAACGACAGACGAATATTGTCGCCGTAATTACTTATTAACCAATCTAACGAAGCCCCGTAAAGACTTTCTACCTTTGAATTAAAGCTCTTAAAGGTTGGATATTTCCCTGAAGTATGCGCCAAAAGCGTGGTTAAAACATACTGAGCCGGCAAATCCGCGCCTATTGGGGCGTACAAATCAATATTTATAAAATTTGTTTTGAACTTGTCGGTATTAACGCAAAGAAGCCTGAAGCCTTCTGCTATTTCGTTATATTTTATATTGCTCATCCTTTTCACCCGAAAATACAAAATAAAATTTCACAGTTAGTTATTTTACCATATACTGTCATTTTTTTCTACTGTATTTTTAATTTTCCAATATTATTTTTGACTGTATATGGAAAATTAAACAAAATATGTATTAAAAATAATTAAAAGGACTAAAATATTGTTGACTTTAATTGCATTTTCCTCTAAAATTAACTAAATAGCGATTTTTAATAGGTGAAGATATGAATTTTACTTATAATTTGCAAAAAAAGGGCATCGAAGTTTTGCTTGACAAAACGCTCAAGTATATTGACAAGGACCCGCAAGGCAATCTTGTGAAAATGTCTTATAAAATCGAGCCTATTTTCAACAAAATTTTTCCGCCTGAAAACTTTAAAAAGTTTCAGGATGCGGCAAAAGACCCTGAAAACATCTGGACCCAGTACGCTTTGAGCTTAATTAAGGACATTGATCGAGACCAATTCAGGCAGATGCTCGTATCCTTCGGTGTTGACGCAGGTCTTTACGGCACGAAGGCAGTTCGCGAGAACCGTGAAAAATACAAATGCAATATTCCGTTTATTATCCTTTTTGACCCTACGAGCGCCTGCAATCTTAAATGCAAGGGCTGCTGGTCGGCGGAATACGGGCACAAGCACAACCTTACCAACGAAGAAATGCAGTCAATAGTAACGCAGGGCAAAGAGCTTGGAACGCATTTTTATATGCTGACAGGCGGCGAGCCCCTCGTTCGCAAAAAGGACGTTGTGGAGCTTGCCCAAAACAACAAGGACTGCGTGTTCGTTATTTACACCAACGCTACCCTCGTTGACCAAAAATTCTGCGACGATATGAAAGAGGCAGGAAACATTTCCTTAGCGCTCAGCATTGAGGGCAGTGAGGAAACAAACGACTGGCGCAGAGGCGAAGGCGCTTATAAAACGACAATGAACGCTATGAAGCTGCTGAAAGAAAATAAGTGTCTTTTCGGCGTTTCAATTTGCTATACGAGCAAAAATATTGAATCAGTTACCGACAAAGCGTTTATGAAAATGCTCATAGACGAGGGCGCAAAATACGCTCTTTACTTTAACTATATGCCCGTAGGGCACGATGCCGATGCAGAGCTTATTCCCACCCCTGCACAGCGTGAGAGAATGTATCATTGGCTTAGAGAAACCCGAAACAGCAAAACGGGCAACCCCATTTTCGTTATGGATTTCCAAAACGATGCGGAATATGTTGGCGGTTGCATTGCAGGCGGTCGAAATTATTTTCACATTAACTCCGCCGGCGACATTGAGCCCTGCGTTTTCATTCACTATTCCGACGCTAACATTCGCACCCATACTCTGTTAGAGGCTCTGCACTCTCCGCTGTTTACGGCATATTATAAAAATCAGCCCTTTAACGACAATCACTTGCGCCCCTGCCCAATGCTTGAAAATCCCGATATACTTCGTAAAATGGTTAAGCAGTCAGGAGCTAAATCAACTGATTTAATCGTTCCCGAAAGTGCCGACGAGCTTTGCGCAAAATGCGACTGTTATGCCGCCGCTTGGGCGCCTAAGGCAGAAGAGATTTGGCAGTCAACCCCGCACAGAGATACCCATACGCAATATTACCGTGACACCGAAGAGGGTAAAAAAGAATTCGGTTGTAACGGAAACTGCGGAGCGTGTTCGGGTCATAACGAATAAAAGAAAAACTGCTCTCACTTTGGGAGCAGTTTTAAATTGAGGAGAAAAATATATGATAACCGATGAAATAAGAAAAAGACTGTTTGATATGGCGGATGAAAGCTATAAACAGTTTCACGCAAAGCTTATTCCCAATATTCCGCCCGAAAAAATTATCGGCGTGCGCACACCCGATGTTAAAAAGCTGGCAAAGGAATACTCAAAACACAAAGACATAGATTTATTTCTGCACGGTTTGCCGCACAAATACTATGACGAAAACAATCTGCACGGGTTTATTGTTGCGTCTTGCAAGGACTACGGAAAAACAGTGGAATATCTTAATGAGTTTTTGCCGTATGTTGATAATTGGGCGACTTGCGACTTGCTAAAGCCTAAGGCTTTCGAAAAAAATCACGAACGGCTTAAAAAGGATATTGATATTTGGCTCAGCTCCGACAAGGTTTACACAAAGCGTTTTGCAATGGGAATGATTATGTGCCATTTTCTCGACAGCGACTTTGACGAAAGCTACCTTTTGAGAATTGCGGACATAAAAAGCGACGAATACTACGTAAAAATGATGCAGGCGTGGTTTTTTGCCACCGCCCTTGCAAAGCAATGGGACTTTGCCGTAAAGATTATTGAAGAACGACGCCTTGACGGGTGGACCCACAAAAAAGCCATACAAAAAGCAAGGGAAAGTTTAAGAATAACGAAAGATCAAAAAGAATACCTTAAAGGTTTAAAGTAATTGTT
>JAFLUN010000056.1:5436-10604 GCA_022508785.1 Oscillospiraceae bacterium | reverse complement strand
TTTTCTCAGTTCCGTTGTCATATACGGCGGTGACCGTAAGACCTGTAAAGTCGGCTTCCTCGCCTACCGTATAATTGCGTTTAAATCCGCTGCCGAAAGCTCCCACAAGCTTTATTACCACAGGCGCGGCGGTCACGTCTTCATCCGCCCTTGTAAACGGCTCACGGGTTGTGGTTTCTGTCGCACTTTCCGTGGGCGGTGTTTCGGGTGAGAGCACCTCACTCAAATTGGGGTTTTGGGGTTTGATTTGCGGACTTTGCGCCGTTGTGCTCGGTGCCTGCGCCGTTACGTTTGGCGCTTTCGTGCTTTGCGGCGGCTGTGAAGTGCTTTGACTGATTTGCTCCGCCGTCACTACGGCAGGCGGTGTGTGCTCCTTAGCTTCCGTTGTTGTTTCAGTGCTTTGAGCCTCCGTTGACGGCTCAGTCACCTCTTCTGTTTTCGTGGGTGTTTTTGTTTCTGTCGGATATGTTTCATCAACATCAATAGCATTTACGATATTCCCCGTGAAAACGGTTTTAACTGCCTGCGCCATTTTTTCAAGGAAATTGTACCCTGTCGTTTTCTCTGCTACGGAATTTGCCGTAAGCGTAACTGCCAGAACGGCGCACGCCGCAAGAGTAATTTTTGCCGCCCTCTTTAAAAGAGTAAAGCGTTTGTCGGAGTTTATGAAATCGCTCATTTCCTCAACCGTTTGAAGCTTTAAGAATATTTTATCAATATCCTCGCCGTTGTAAATTTGGTTCAGCGCTTCGCTGTAAATGTCAATAAGCTCAAAGGAAATTTCACTGTCCTGCTTTGAAAGCTCCGCATCAATAAGCTCGTTTAAAGCTAAAATAAGTTCGCCGCGAAAGCCTTCGTCGTCAAATATATTTGCTGCAATTCTTTTGTTCATTATTATAGCGTTCATTTTTATCTCTCCTTTCAAAGAATAATGTCGTCAAGCTCTTTTTTGACCTTTTGCCGAAGCCTTGACAGCCGCATTGTAACCGCCGCTAAGGTCATATCTCGCTCTTTTGCTATGTCTTCAATTTTCTTTTCCTGCACGTATTTTGCATAATAGAGCTTTTTCTCATCAGGCGTGAGCTTTTTTTCAAGAATCCTTATGTACTTTTCATAATCCACATCTTCGTCGGATTTTAACTCTATTATATTGTTTTCATCATCAAGCGAAACCGCCATATTTTCCTCTGCAAACCGTTTTGACCGTTGCTTTTTAACAATGTTATCAACCGTTCTGTATAAAAACGCCTCGGGATACTCAAAGGTTTCACCGTCACGCAGTTTGTTGTAAAAAACAACGAATGCCTCCTGCACGCAGTCCTCGGAAAATTCCCGGTAATCGCCCAGCCTCGCCGTTGCATACACTACTAAGCGACTGTAATACACGTTATAAAGTTGTTCAAAACGCTTTGCAGTATCTTTTTCAATACTGTCTATCATATAAACGCTGTAACCAAACCTTTCTTCAATTTGCTTTCATAGTGTAGTGCCCGGAAACCCCAAAACCTAACAAAAAAATTTTAAATTTTTTTAAATATTTTTGTCGGTATATAATTTATTTTATCAAAAACAGTAAATTTCGGCAACAAAAAAGCAGGGTAAACCCTGCTTTTCCAGTATTTGCCGGTGGTTGAAAGTGTAATGGCAAACACACTTCTATAAGACAACTAACTCTACCCTCCCTCACCGAGGGAGCGGATTTAATCTGATAATTTGTGTATAAACAGTCCTGACAAAAGCTTCGGCTCAAACCAAGTGGATTTTGGGGGCATAACCTTGCCTGCGTCCGCAATGTTCATAAGCTCAAAAAGAGACGTGGGGTACATTGAAAATGCAACCTTCATCCCCTCGTTTACTCTGCGCTCCAATTCTGCAAGTCCTCTTATTCCGCCTACAAAATCAATACGCTTGTCCGTTCGGGGGTCTGTGATTTGAAGAACGGGCGAAATAAGATTATTTTGAAGGATTGACACGTCAAGGCACTGGACCGGGTCGTTTTCGTTTACATATTCCTGCTTTGCAGAAAGCCGATACCACTCGCCGTCAAGGAACATTCCGAAGGTGTGACGAACGCTCGGAGCATACGGCTCTTTTCCCATTTTTTCTACTGTGAATTTTTCGCTTATTTTGTCAATAAATTCGTCCTTCGTAAAGCCGTTTAAGTCGGCAATTACACGGTTGTAGTCCATAATTTTAAGCTCGTTGCACGGGAAAATTACTGAAAGGAAGAAATTAAACTCGGCATTTTTGTCATATTCACCGCCTGCCCGTCTCTTTTCCCCTACCTTTACCGCCGAAGCACAGCGGTGGTGCCCGTCTGCAATGTAAAGATACGGAATTTTTGCATATTCGGCTACAAGGGTTTCCACGGTGCTGTCATCGTCAATTACCCAAACGGTTTGACCAACCCCGTCGTCGCTGACAAAATCGTAAACGGGTTCGTGACTGCTTTTCCAAGCTTCAATTATGCTTGAAACCGTCTCATTTTCACGGTGAGTTAAGAAAATCGGCCCTGTGTTTGCGTTGCAGGTGTCAACATGGTGAATACGGTCCGCCTCTTTGTCGGCACGGGTAAATTCATGCTTTTTTATAACATTATTTATATAATCGTCAACAGCCGTACAGCCCACAAGCCCCGTTTGCGCTCTGCCGTTCATAATCTGGCGGTAAATGTAGAGCATAGGTTTACTGTCCTGCACTAAAATGCCTTCTGTAATGAGCTTTTCAAGGTTTTCCTTTGCCTTTTCATATACTTTTTCATCGTAAATGTAAGTGCTTTTAGGCAAATCAATCTCTGCCTTGTCAACGTGCAAAAATGAATAGGGATTGCCCTTTACCATTTCCGCCGCTTCCTCTGAATTCATTACGTCATAGGGAAGTGCGCCCACCTTTTGAGCCATTTCACCCGTAGGTCTGATCGCCTTAAACGGTCTTAAAACTGCCATTTTCTTTTTTCCTTTCAGTATGTTTTACATAAATTAAAATTATAATCGAGAATAAAACTGCGCCCAAAAGCGCCCCTGAAGAATCAATGAGCATATCCTTTACACTGCACGCGCGCCCCTCTGAAAATAATTGGTGCAATTCGTCTGTAACTGCATAAAGACAGGCGCATGGAAATGCAATTATACCCGCTTTTTTCTTTTTGAAGGTTGCAAAAACTGCATTGGTAAGCAAAAACGCAAGCAAGGCAAATTCGCTGAAATGTGCCGCTTTGCGAATAAAATGAGAAGATATTTCAATTCCCGTTATTTCCGCTATTTTCAAAAGCAGAGAATTGCTCATTTGAGAGGATTCCGCCGCATTAGCCGAGGACATTGAAAAAATGAAAATCATTACGGCTATTACCGGCAACCACGATAAACACACATAAATTTTTCTTTTTGCCGTCATTGCTTTCTCCCGTTGCGGAAATATACGTTAGATGTGTCCTGCACAAAGTAAATTCCGCTGACGCCTTCTGCACAAACGAAATACCGAGAATCAAAATAAAGGGGCGTTACGATTGCATTTTCAATAAGAAAGCTTTGCGCATAAGAGAGATTTTCCTGCGTGGGACTTGCAGTTAAATCCGCCAATATTCTGTCATATTCCTCGGAAGAATAGCCTATAAAATTATCCTTACTGTCACTTGCGAACACAGACATAAGCGCTTTTGCATCAGAGGAAGAAACGGAAACGGGGTAAATTGCAATGTCAAATTCTTTCTTTCCCAAAGCCTTATCAAAATCGTTTTTCTCTAATACGGACACATTACCGTTAAGCTCAACGCCCACGTGCTTTTGCCAGGAATTTATTATATTTTTTGCTAACTTTTCGTTTTCTTTTGTGCAGATTATATTTATATCAAGAGTTGAAACGCCCAACTCCTTTAGGGCGTTTGTTAAATACTGCCGAGCTCCGTTTACGTTAAATTCTGCGGAGTTGACACCCGAGTTTGAAGCCTTTTTACCTGATAAAATATAATCGGGCGCGACTATGCCGCTTGCGTTAATTTCTGAAATCGAAGAAAAATCTATTGCCGAAACAAGACCTTTTCTAAGATTTATTGAAGAAAACCGCTCCTGCGCAAAATTGAACACAAGAGAATACGTAATATCCGTGAGGCTCGTCGCCGTTGCCTTTCCGCCGACATTTTTTGCCGATGTACTGTCCAAAAATGCGCAGTCGTAATTGCCCTTTTTAATTTTTGATGCAACCTGCTCTAAATCTTTGTTAAGATAAAAGGTAACCGCATTCGGAACTGCCGGGTTTTCGCCTTTATACTCGCCGTTTTTTGAAATAGTAACCGATTTTTCCGCTGACACGCCCGAAACATAAAACGCGCCGCTGAATACACTGTATTTCTGCTCAAGACCGTATCTGCCGCCTGTTAAATTGAAAAACTGCTCGTTGCAGGGCGCTGAAATTGCCTGAGAAAGCGAGAAAAGGAAATTCGCATCTGCCTTTTGGAGCGTGATAACAAGGGTGCGTTCATCAGTAGCGCTAACGCCCAACGCCTGTTTGTCCACCTCGCCGTTATGTACCGCCTCGGCATTTTTGATGTTTGCTAAAAGCGGAAAATCCGCCGCCTGAGTTTCAGGCAAAATTCCTCTGATTATGCCGAATGCGAAATCGTATGCCGTTACATTCTGCGGCACCTCGCCGCCTTTTTCTTCAATAAATGTTTTGGTTTTAGCGGGAGTAAAATATTTTAGCCCGTCACGAATTTTAAAGGTATAAACAAGACCGTCGCCTGACACCGTATAGCTTTCGGCGGCAAGGCATTGCATTTCACCGTTCTCATCGGGGCGCAAAAGCGTATCAAAACAGTTAAGCGCTATCGTTTTTTCCGTGTCGGAAGACGCAATTTGCGGGTCGAATGTGGCGGGGAGCGAGGTCACCGCCGCCGCAAAATTTTTGCCCGAGGTTTCTTTTTCACCGCAAGCAGAAAGTATACTCATACAAAATACAAGTGCTAAGATTACGCATAAAGCCCTTTTCATTATTATCACCTTTTTAGAGTATATCAAAAAAAATAATTTTGCGCTATATATTTTAAAAAAATTTTGCAAATGCGGTGATTTTATGTATAATATGATTATAAAAAATTGGTGAGCGTGTAACATCTCCCTCATAGAGGGAGGTGGCTCGCCTCAGCGAGACGGAGGGAGTAAAAATAATTTTTT
>JAFLUN010000056.1:0-5336 GCA_022508785.1 Oscillospiraceae bacterium | reverse complement strand
TCATAGAGGGAGGTGGCTCGCCTCAGCGAGACGGAGGGAGTAAAAATAATTTTTTACAGAGTAACTCCCTCAGTCAGCTTCGCTGACAGCTCCCTCAAAGAGGGAACGGAATATCTAACATTTAATATCTGACATCTAAAAGCTAACACAGGAGGATAAATTATGGATATTGCTATTTACATTATTTTAGGTCTTATTTTAATTGCGGTTATCGTTCTTGCAATAATGATTACCGTTCTTAACGGCAAGATTAAAACTTTGGGGGATTCGTCTGCTGTTGACCGTAAAATCGACACAATGCAAAAAATATTCGGCGACGAGTTCAGCCGCCTGAGAACGGAAAATGCAAATTCGGGGAAAGCCAACCGTGAAGAGCTGCGCCAAAGTCTTGACACAATGTCGCAGAAAATTGATGCGCAAAGCAAACACACGGTTGATATGCTTATAAATATCCGTGACAAAAATTCCGAAAATGCAGACAGGCAAAACAGAGTTTTGGAAAGCTCCATAGCCAAAATGCAGGAATCCAACGAGAAAAAGCTTGAAGAAATGAGAGCCACAGTTGACGAAAAGCTAACGTCTACCCTTACCACTCGCCTTGATTCTTCATTTAAAACCGTTTCGGAGCAGCTTGAAAAGCTTTACAAATCCTTAGGTGAAATGCAAACTCTGTCTTCCGGTGTAACCGAAAATGTTTCAGCTCTTAACCGTGTGCTTACAAATGTTAAAACAAGGGGCACTTGGGCAGAGGTGCAACTTCAGGGAATACTTGACCAGACAATCCCCGGTATGTACGAAACGAATGTTGCCACCGTTCCCGGGTCTTCCGAAAGAGTTGAATTTGCAATTAAAATTCCCTCGTCCGAAAAGGGTGAAAGCGATATTCTCCTTCCCCTTGATTCAAAATTCCCAATGGAAGATTATGTCCGCCTGACAACAGCCGCAGACAGTGCCGATGCAGACGCCGTAAAAGAGGCAAGAAAAGCCCTTGAAACAAGAGTTTTGAACGAGGCAAAAAGCGTTGCAAAATACATACACATTCCGAACACCACGCCTTTTGCCATTATGTACCTTGCTACTGAGGGGCTTTACGCCGAAATCGCATCATCACGCACGGGACTGCCCGAAAAAATTCAAAAGGATTATAATGTTATGATAGCAGGGCCCAGTACCATTACTGCGCTTTTAAATTCCCTTTCAATGGGCTTTAAAACGGTGGCTATTAACGAAAAGGCAAACGAAGTACGCGAGCTTCTCTCAGCAATTAAATCCCAATATGAAAAATTTGACGGATTACTCGTTAAAGCCCGCAAGAAAATAGACGAAGCAGGCAAAACTATTGACGATGCGCAGTCAAGAAATAATATGATACAGAAAAAGCTTCGCACCGTTGAGGCTCTCGATTCTGCATCTGCGGAAAAACTGCTTGCAGAGAATTCACAAATCCGAGATGATTTTACAAATCCGATGTCGGATTATGAAAATTAAACAAAATTATTGCTTTTTGCCAAAATTTGTTTTATCATATTATAGATAATATTTATATATGAAATTAGGAGGAAAAATAATGGCATTAAAACACGCTGACCTTATTGCACAGATGACCCTTGAAGAAAAAGCAAGTATGTGCGACGGTCTTGACTTTTGGCACAGCCAACCTATTGACCGATTGGGAATTAAATCAGTAGCCCTTAACGACGGACCTCACGGTATCCGTAAAAAAGGAAATCCCGATGAAGTTCCGAAGGGTGAAAAGAACATTCTTAAGGGTGTTCCCGCAATCTGCTTCCCTACAGCATCGGCTACAGCTTGCTCTTGGGACGTTGACCTTATCAGAACTATGGGCGAGGCTCTCGGTGACGAATGCAGAAAAGAAAAGGTATCCGTTCTTTTAGGCCCCGGCACAAACATTAAACGCTCTCCCCTTTGCGGAAGAAACTTTGAATATTTTTCAGAGGACCCCGAGCTTTCGGGTGAAATGTCCGCAGCATTTATTAACGGCGTTCAGTCAAAGGGTATCGGTACGTCATTAAAGCACTATGCCGCAAACAACCAGGAAACACGCAGAATGACTGTTAACACTGTTGTTGACGAGAGAACTCTCCGTGAGATTTATCTCCGTCCCTTTGAAATAGCAGTTAAGAAAGCACAGCCCTGGACTATTATGTGCGCTTATGAAAGACTTAACGGTTACTACTGCGCTGAGAACAAATGGCTTCTTACAGACGTTCTCCGTGACGATTTCGGCTATGAAAATCTTGTAGTTACAGACTGGGGCGCTGAAAACCAGCGAGTTGACGGTCTTAAAGCAGGTAACGAGCTTGAAATGCCCACATCCTCAGGTGACGGCACAAAGCTTATAATTGACGCTGTTAACAACGGCGAGTTAGACGAAGCAGTTCTTGACCATGCCGTTGACCTTTTACTCGATATGGTTGACAAATCAGTTGCTACTCTCGGAGATTATACATATGACCCCGACGAGCATCATGCGCTCGCAAGAAAAATTGCAGGTCAGTGCATGGTTCTTATGAAGAACGACGGCGGTATTCTTCCTCTTAAAAAGAGCCAGAAAATTGCAGTTATCGGCGAAATGGCAAAGAAGCCCCGTTACCAGGGCGCAGGCTCATCGCTTATTAACCCCATTAAGCTTGATAACGCTTGCGATACCCTCACCGAAATGGGCATTAACTACGATTACGCACCAGGTTATTCAACTGCTAAGAAGAATAAGACACCTGACGACACCTTCGTAGCTGAAGCAGTTGCAAAGGCAAAGGATGCTGAGGTTGCCCTTCTCTTTATAGGTCTTACAGACGAATTTGAAACAGAGGGTAACGACAGAAAGCATCTCGGCATTCCGCCCCTTCACAACAGACTTGTTGAAGAGGTTTTGAAGGTTAACCCCAATGTTGTTGTAGTTCTTTCAGGCGGCTCGTCAATCGAAATGCCTTGGGCCGACAAGGTTCCTGCAATTCTTAACGGCTTCCTTACAGGTCAGGCAGGCGGCAGCGCTGTTTGCGATATTCTTTTCGGCGATGTTAACCCCTCAGGCAAGCTTGCTGAAACATACCCGATGGCTCTTGCAGACAACTCCAGCGCTAACTACTTCCCCGGCACACAGGTTTCAGTTGAATACAGAGAAGGCGTTTACGTAGGCTACAGATATTACGATTCAGCTAATGTGCCCGTTCGTTTCCCCTTCGGTCACGGTCTTTCATACACAACCTTTGAATACAGCGACTTAAAAGTTTCCGCTGATTCAATTAAGGATACAGACACATTAACGGTTACTTTCAAAATCAAGAACACAGGCGCCGTTGACGGAGCTGAAATTGCACAGCTTTACGTTTCAGACGTTGAAAGCACAATTTACAGACCCGTTAAAGAGCTTAAGGGCTTTAAGAAAGTATTCCTGAAAGCAGGCGAAGAGAAAGAGGTTTCAATTGACCTTGAGAAGCGCGCATTTGCTTTCTATAATGTTGACGCCCACGATTGGCAGGTTGAAAGCGGCGAATTTAAGATTTTAGTAGGCGCATCAAGCCGTGATATTAAACTCGAGGCAAGTGTAAACGTTGAATCCACAGACACTTACGCAATCCCTGATTACAAGGCATCTGCTCCCGCTTACTACGGCGCAAATATTATGAACGTAAGCGATGATGAATTTAAAGCAGTTCTCGGCCACGAAATCCCCGCAAATACCCGTGACAAGAGCCAGCCTCTTACAATTCTCAACACACTTGAGGACGCTTACGATACAAAGTGGGGCGGCAGATTCTGCAGACTTCTTACAAAATTCCTCGGCACAGATACAATGGCAGGCGCAATTGCGCTTCAAACTCCCATTAAGAATTTCATTTCAATGAGCTTCGGCATCTTCAGCCCCGAAATGGCAGACGGACTTCTTATGATGCTCAACGAAGGCAAATTCTGGAAGCCTCTCGGCAAGATGATCGGCAGCTTCCTCTTCGGCGGCGGAATTAAAAAGCTCGGCAGACTTAAGCAGATCTAACTTGATTTTTAAACGGGCGGCTCTTTCGGGCCGCCTAAAGTTTTTTGATAAGTTTTACGGATTAAAAGGAATTTTAAATAATGATTAAATTTATTTGCTACCCCAAATGCACCACCTGCCAAAAGGCGAAAAAGTGGCTTGACAACAATAATATTCAATATGAACTTCGTGATATCAAGCTTGAAAATCCCACACTCCCGGAGTTGACTGCTTGGCATAAATTAAGCGGTCTTCCGCTGAAAAAATTCTTTAACACAAGCGGACTTGTTTATAAATCGTTGGATTTGAAAAATAAACTGCCCGAAATGACTGAGGACGAAATGTTAAAACTTCTCGCAAGCGACGGTATGCTTGTAAAACGCCCGTTGCTCGTCGGCGAGGATTTTGTGCTTGTAGGCTTTAAAGACACCGTATGGGCGGAAAAATTGGGTAAATAATTCATTTTTTTAGCCGCTCACTATTGCAACTATCCTGCCGAATCCATTATAATTGCATTGGGTTTAACAGGCGTGCGCTAAGTGAGTACGGCTGATTTTGTGTGATAAAGGGGAATAATAATGGGGAAGAAATCATCAAAAATAAAAGCGGGATTCAGAAGATATTTTATGATAATTTTAGGCTCGGCGATGGTTGGGTTTGCTATAAGCGTATTTTTCTCGCCGAATAAAATTGTAAGCGGCGGTGTTTCGGGTATAGCAGTTATGCTTTTCCATTCGCTGAACGTGCCTTTAGGCGTTTCTTACGCCGTGATAAATGCGGTGCTGTTAGTGCTTGCGTGGATTTTCTTAGGAAAAGGATTTTTCCTGAACACCGTGTTGAGCGCATCGCTTCTCACCGTTTTTGTTCAAATATTTTCGTACATTCCCTCTCCTACTGATGACACTTGGCTTGCGGCATTTTTCGGCTCGGTACTTTACGGCTTTGGAATAGGGCTTAATTTGATTGAGGGAGCCTCAACAGGCGGCACGGATATTGTTGCAAGGCTTTTCCAGCGTGCATTTAAAACTGCTAAAATCGGCACGGTGCTCTTAGTTACCGATTCCATTGTAATTTTGACATCGTTTATTGTGTTCAGGGAATTTGACCTTGCCTTCTACGGAATAATGTCCATTGGAATTTCGTCTTTTGCAATAAACTGGTTAATAAAGAAGATGAACATTTCAAAGCTTGCCTTTGTTGTTACCCATAAAGGTGACGATATCACAAATAAGCTTGTTTCTAACTCCCCTCGCGGCGTTACCATATTCCGTGCCGTGGGCGGTTATACAATGGATAACCGTGACGTGCTTATGTGTGCGCTTAAAGAAAAAGAAATCGTTGC
>JAFLUN010000055.1 GCA_022508785.1 Oscillospiraceae bacterium | reverse complement strand
ATGAGGCTATACCGGAAACAGACAGGCTCACAAAGCACGATATTGAGCAGGGAACAATAACCGTTTCAAATATAGGCTCTACCTACCGCCAGCAGAGGGGGGAGACCTGCCTGCTTGAAATTGTTCCGCCTCAGGTTTGCGCTATTGCTTTGGGCGCGGTTCAGGATAAGCCCGTTGTTATCGTAAACGAGGCAGGCGAAAAGGAAATCGCTATCCGTCAGGTAATGCCGCTTTGCATAGCCTTTGACCACAGAGCGCTTGACTTCGGAGAAATTGTTCCGTTCCTTAAGAAACTTGACGAGATATTTGAAGAGCCCGAAATCATACACACCTGGCGTGACGGCGGTACGGACGATCTTGATATGGAAGAAATCAGAATAGAGCGTCAGGAACGTGAAGCTAAATTTGAACAGTCCAAGGAAAGAGAAAAGCTTCGCAAAGAGGCTGAGGAAAAGGCAAAGAAGGCAGAGCGTGAGGCTCAGAAAAAGCTTCAAAAGGCCGAAAAAGCCAAAAAGGAAGCTGAAAAGGCGAAAAGGGACGCCGAGGAAAAGGCTAAAAAGGAAATAGAAAGAGCCAGGAAAGAAGCAGAAAAAGCTGAAAAAGAAGCGGAAGAAAGGGCTAAAAAGGAAGCTGAAAGAATAAAGAAAGAAGCTGAGAAAGCTAAGAAAGAGGCAGAAAGGGAAGCCGAGAGATTAAAGAAGGAAGCTGAAAGGGCAGAAAAGCAAGCTGAAGAAAAAGCCAAAAAGGAAGCTGAGAAGGCTAAGAAAGAGGCAGAAAAGGCTGAAAAAGAAGCCGAAAAAGAAGAAAAAATCAGGCGTGATATTGAAAAGGCTGAGGAAGAAGCCAAAAAAGCTGAAGCAGAAGCCCAAGAGGCCGCAAGACTTGCCGAGGAAGCAAAAAAGAACGCCGAAGAAATTTAAAGCGTTCGGTTTTACCGTCGTTGTTTCCTCTGTCTTATACATCATTCAAGTAAAAAATGCCACAGAATATTTTAACTCCATAAAGAAAATGCAAATGCCGAAACAAGGGGAATTTTTATATGAGAAAACTATGGAAATGTAACGATTGGAGTGAGTATACAAGCAAAGGTTGTAGAAAAGGCATTTAGATTTCCGGGTTCAAATGAAACTGATGGATATACGCTTGATTTTGTTTGGGATATATCATAATCGTGAGGTGAGCATTTTGAAAAAACGGTTTAGAATAATCATATCATTGTTGCTTGCTGTATCTTTAGGCGGATGCCAATTGAGAGTTAACAAAAAGATAGAGATCAATACTATTGATAGTTTATCGGCTCTTAATGATGAATCAAATGAATTTAATATAAAAAATGAATGGCATTTGTATATTTTCGGTCATGACGTCACGTCTGAAATTCCTGTAATTTTAGTTACATCTGATGATGATATTTGGACATGTGTACCGTTAGTGGCTACTATTAAAGAACTTGGAATACAGGTAACTTGGGAAGATCAAAATCATGCTGTATTAAAGTACGAAAGAAACAAACTGTATTTGGATGCAGAAAAACAAATTATTCATCCGGGTCATTATGAAGGCAACGAATTAGATACTGTGACAGGCGGCAAATATTATTACAAATTTGTTGGTAATGAGGTGCTTGTCTGTAGCTCAGTTTTTATGAGTATTTGCTTTCAACTTGGAATGAAAGTTCATTGTTTTGTCTTGGATAAATCTAAGACTGTTGATATTGATTTTTTGAACACAGGTGACGGTTCTCTGTCTTGACATGACCAAATAGGCAATCCCCTTTCATATTTAGGCTACACTCTCACTTGGTAGATTTTTAAATGCTGATGGATATATATCTACCGGTCAAGGCTTGATTGATACAAATATGTTTGCATACTGCGGTAATGATCCGGCGAATATGATAGATACAGATGGCGATTGTTATTATAATGCGCAAGGTGTATGGTGCCACGATAATTGGGAATGAATACCGAATAAAGAAGGAGTTTCTTTCCTTTCTACTAAAGCAAAAGCGGGCGATAGTTTTAAGCCAAGAAAAGATAAAAGAAAAGGAAGCGATAATAGACAAAAATCCGGTTCAAGAGAACGTAATGTAGGTCATAAAAACGGAGAAGAACATAGCAGAGTTCCTAAAGGTAATAGGGCTGGAGTAAGCAGAATGGAACCTATTGTTGCAATTGGAGTTTTGACGATAACCAGTGTAGCTATAGTCGTCATTGTGACTAATGATACTACAGTAATTGGTGTTATAGACGATTTCTTATTACTTCCGGTAATGAAATTATGGTGGGATGCAGAGTGTGCTTTATAAATTTAATTTAGGAGCTTATTATGGAAAAAATAATTCTTAAGAACGGGTTTACAATTTATATAGATAATCTTCCGAATGTACATAGCTTTTCAATTGACCTTTGTATTAGAGCCGGCTCGAAATACGGAAAAGAATCTGTTGCAGGAATTACACATTTTTTGGAGCATATGCATTTCAGAAAACTTGATAATTATTCTCAAAGTGAGCTTTATTATCATATGGAGAGCATCGGAAGCAGTTTATTGGCAGCAACATATAATGATTTTTTAAGATTTTATACGAAAATACACCCGATTTATTTTGCAGACGCTTTGGATGTATTTGCTTCCATTCTCAAAACTAAGCAATGGAATCATCTTTATGTTGAAGAAGAAAAACGCGTTGTTATAAATGAGATAAATGAACATCGCGTAATGAACATTGATGATTTGTTTCAAAAGGTATATTTTGAAGGCACTCCGCTTTCAAAAGCTATTTTGGGAACAGAAGCTTCAGTAAAGAGAATCACGGGTAAACAGTTGGCATCATATAAAAAAGAGGCATTTAATGTTAATAATATGGCGCTGTTTGTTTCCGGACCCATTCAAAAAAGCAATTTAGAGCAATTAGAAAATCAATTAGGATCTATCGATTTGCCGTTTGGAGAAAAATGGACATCAAATTTCAAGCCCAAAAACTTTGGCAATAGAAATCCAAATGTGACTGTCGTTAATCAAGAATGGGATTTAATAGATGTTGATATTACTTTCGATGTTGATATTCAGCGTATTAAATTATATGAAATAGATGTACTGAATTGTATACTCGGCGGCGGGATAGGTTCAAGGCTGCAAATGTTACTGCGTGAGAAATTAGGATTCGTATACGATGTTTCGTCTTTTGTTGAAAAATATGAAAATTTCTGCCTGTTGCGTATTCAATACACCATTGACAGTAATTTATTTTATCAATCGTATTCAGCTTTGATGCAAGTTTTAAATCAAATGAAAAATGATTTAAATATGCGCGACCTTAATACTTCACTGCCGTTCTTCACATATAATCTTAATTTTAATTTAGATGATACGCAAGAAAATAATTTTTATAACGAATATAATGTTTTTGTATTGAATAATAACAATTATCAATGCGTAATGGACTATGATGAAAAATCATTACATCGGCTGATGAATATATCAAATGATTTATTTAAGCGCGAAAATTTAAGTATTATATGCTTAGGCGATTGCAAGGACATTGAAAAAAATGAAATTCAAAATCTTTCAAAAGTCTTGAACACATAAGAAATTAGACAATATTTAAAGCAGACAGAGGACAGTTCTGTGTCATAAAAGATAGGAATGGTTCTATGTCTTTCTCAGTTAACAAGAGAAAGCAATAAATATCTGAATCAGACCGTAATCTATGAATATGATAAGGGCGAAAACCTTACTAAAAAAACGGTTTATCCCTATACAACTGCAAGCACCATAACTGCCGCGGCAATTTCAACAAAAAATTATACTTACGGCAACAGCAGTTGGACTGACCTTCTCACTTCGTATGATGGAAAAGCTATCGCTTATGATAAAATACTGACACAGGGAATGAGGTTCTCCCGTAGCTTATCGCTAAAACCGCTTTTACAGCTGATGACTTCTGCATTTAATTTGCAGGTATCATCAGCTTTTTTTATAGGAGGATTATATGCTTACATCATTATCACTTATTTTCTTAATCGGACTTGCAGTGGCGGCAATATGCCAAAAGCTAAAGCTGCCCCGTATTATCGGTATGCTGGTGACCGGAATCGTACTCGGCCCATTTGTCCTTGACTTTCTCGATCCGTCTATTCTCGGCATATCGGCAGAGCTGCGGCAAATGGCGCTTATCATCATACTGATAAAGGCAGGGCTTTCCCTTAATATCAACGATTTGAAAAGGGTCGGCAGACCGGCAATTCTGATGTCCTTTTTACCCGCTGTCTTTGAAATATTGGCATTTGTACTTTTGGCGCCGAAGCTACTGGGTGTTACGCTGATTGAAGCAGCCATAATGGGCGCAGTTCTCGGGGCGGTATCTCCGGCGGTGGTTGTTCCTAAAATGGTCAGTTTGATGGAAACATGTTACGGGACGGATAAAAGCATACCGCAGTTGATTCTTGCCGCGGCTTCCCTTGACGATGTATTTGTAATCGTTCTTTTTTCTACCTTTGTGGGTATGGCGCAGGGCGGTTCGGCTTCGGCAATGGATATTGCCAATATCCCCATATCCATTGTTTTAGGTATTGCATTAGGCGCTGCCGTTGGGTGGCTGCTCAGCATATTCTTTGAAACATCTTATGCACATAAACACTTAATTCGCAACAGTATGAAGGTTATTATTGTGCTTGGGTTATCTTTTTTGCTGATGGCAACAGAAGCTTGGCTTGAAGGAATAGTGTCCGTATCGGGACTGTTAGCCGTTATGAGTATGGCTTGCGTTCTGCAAATGAAAAGCACGGATTTTGTATCAAAGCGACTTTCGGAAAAGTTCGGAAAGCTGTGGATTGCCGCCGAAGTAATCCTGTTCGTTCTTGTAGGTGCTGCCGTTGATATTCGTTATACAATGAAAGCGGGACTTACTGCCATAGCTCTGATTTTTATTGCACTTATCTTCAGGTCTGTTGGCGTATTACTCTGCCTGATTGGCACACCGCTGAATTTTAAAGAACGCTTATTCTGCGTAATCGCCTATTTGCCGAAAGCAACCGTACAGGCGGCAATAGGCTCTGTTCCCCTTTCACTCGGCCTGCCTTGCGGAAATATCGTTCTTTCCGTAGCGGTGCTGTCTATTATCATTACCGCTCCGCTGGGTGCATTTGGAATGGATATAAGCTATAAAAAACTCTTGAAAAAAGAATAAATAAAATATTTTTAACTGTTCACCTGAATTAAAAACACCATTGAAATCTGTCCCCTTTTGGATTGGACTCAATGGTGTTTTTTTACTTATTCATTTGTTATTTATAAAGCGGGCCGTAATTTTGGCAGGCGCGGAAGTCTGCGGACTGTGTATCCTCTGTGCCGAAAGCAGCCCATGCGTGGGGGCGGAAAATCTTTTCCTGAGGCACATTGTGCATATTAACAGGAATACGCAGCATTGATGCAAGAGTTATCAAATCAGCACCCACATGACCGTAAACAGTAACGCCGTGGTTTGCGCCCCAGTTAGCCATAACGCTGTAAACATCGCTGAAAGCGCCTTCACCTGTAAGGCGGGGAACAAACCAGGTCGTGGGCCATGAGGGGTCGGTTCTCTTATCGATAGTATTGTGGATTTCATCGGGAAGGTCAACAGTGTAACCTTCTGCAATCTGCATAATAGGGCCAATGCCGTCAACAACATTTACTCTGAGCATTGTAACGGGCATTTGCGCGCGGCATCTGAAATGGCTTGAATATCCGCCGCCGCGGAAGTACTCATAATTCGCTCTGCACCAGTCAGTAGCTTCAAGGCAAGCTTTAATATCCTGCTCAGTCATATCCCAGAACGGCTTCATACAACCCTCGCCGTTATCGTTTTTAGCGGCACCGCTGCCGTCAAGAGCCGTAGCCCCTGAATTGATAAGGTGAATAAATCCGTTTTCGGCTAATCCGTCAGGGCGAACACCCGTTACACGCCGGCAGGCGTCAGGGCTCCAATAAGTGCGGACATCGTGAAAACAGGGCGCTGAATGTGAAACGAGAGTGCCCAACATCATTGAAACGCCGTTAAGAGTATCGTTTTCCGTTGCAAAGGGCGTGGGCATTTTAGCACCGTTCCAGTCAAAGGTTGATGCCATGATTGCTTCGGTAAAGTCTGCGTTAGGCAGCCAGTCAGTCCAGTTGCGCTGACCCTGAAAACCGCCTGCAACGGCATTTTTACCGAGCGCCTCTTCGTGCCAGCCCATTTCGTCAAGCTTTTCGTTACCGTAAAGAATGTCACGCATAACCATAGTCATCTTTGTGACAAATTCCCAATCCTTATCGGCAGGAACAACCTTTGATTTCCTTATAATTTCAGGCAATTCCTTACCTTCGTTTAAGTCAAAGCCTTCCTTGCAGTTTTCTTTAACCCACTTGAGCGCTTTTTCATATTCATCATGGTCATAGATTTCAAGAGTAATTCTGCGAACGATTTCAGTCATATCAACCCATTCGGCACGAATACCGAAATACTTCTGGAACATATCCGCATTGCAGTATGAGCCCGCTATTCCCATTGCCACACCGCCGAGATTAACATATGCCTTATTTTTCATCCAGCCTACTGCAACGGATGCTCTCGCAAAACGCAAAATCTTTTCAGCCACATCCTCAGGGATTGTCGTGTCTGTCATATCCTGAACGTCATGTCCGTAAATTGAGAATGCAGGAAGTCCCTTTTGAGCGTGCGCCGCCATAACCGCAGCAAGATAAACAGCTCCCGGGCGCTCAGTACCGTTAAAGCCCCATACTGCCTTAATCGTCTGTGCATCCATATCAAAGGTTTCAGAGCCGTAGCACCAGCAGGGTGTAACAGTAAGGGTTGCAACTACATTTTCAGTTGCAAACTGCTCGGCGCACTTTGCCGCCTCAGCACCGCCGCCTATTGTTGTGTTGCTGACAATGCACTGAACGGGTGTGCCGTCAGGATAACGCAGTGTTGACTCAATAAGCTCTTTAGCCGCCTGAGCCATACCCATCGTCTGCTTTTCAAGGCTTTCACGGACTCCGCCCCAACGCCCGTCAATAGCCGGCCTGATACCAATCTTCGGATAATTCATAATTTACCTCTCCTTATAGCTTAATACAGTGATATATTTTTTATATGCTTTTTCCCAACTGTCAATTTCGGCAGGGAAGTATTCCTGAACGCTTTCCTGCTTTCTGATAAGTGCTCTGCCTTCATCAATATCCTTAATATTACCCAGCGCAATAAGCTGTAATAAAATATTGCCGAGAGCCGTTGCCTCAGTCGGCCCTGCAATAACGGGAATACCAAGACTGTTTGCCGTCATCTGACACAAAAAACCGTCCTTTGTGCCGCCCCCTAAAAGGTGAAGAACATCAAACACCTTTCCCGTGTTATCGGAAATCTGATTTATGGCAAATTTATATTTCATTGCAAGGCTTTCGTAAATACAGCGCACCAAAGCACCGTCGCTTTTAGGTTCCGGCTGATTTGTTTTTCTGCAAAATGCACGAATTTTCTCAGGCATAGAGCCTGCCACGGCAAATTCAGGTGCATCGGGGTCAATAAAGGAAACAAACGGTTCTGCCACCTTTGCGAGCTGTTCCATATCGTTAAAGGAATAGTCCTTGCCCTCAGCCTTGAAATTCCTGCGGATTTCCTGAATAATCCAAAGACCGCTTATGTTTTTAAGATAATTCACTTTGCCGTTTGCTCCAAGCTCGTTTGAAAGCTCGTCAGCCATACTTTTTTCGGTGAGAATTGCACTGTCACACTCACAGCCGATAAGCGACCAAGTTCCGCAGGAAAGGAATGCAGGACAGCTCTTGCTGTCGGCAGGCATTGCGGCAACGGCACACTGCGTATCGTGACCCGCCACCTTAATAACCTTGATACCTTTATATTCACCGACAATGGTAGCGCTGTTTACAAGTCTTTGAAGAATACCTGAATCCATACCCGAAAGCTCGGCTATGTCAGTATTCCAATCACACTTTCCAAAATCATACATTTGCGAGGTAGACGCAATCGTCTTTTCGGCGGATTTGTCACCGCATAGCGCCCAAACAAAAAGGTCGGGCATAAAAAGAAGTGCTTTTGCATTTTTCTTTTCCTCAGCGGCAAGCTGAAAAAGTGTGTTTATGGGCATAATCTGATTGCCTGTTGATTTATACAAATCATAGGGCGAAATTTTATCAAATATCCTGTTAAGAATACCGTCTGTGCGACTGTCACGGTAGTTTGTCGGAAGTCCCATAAGCTCATCGTTTTCATCGAGGAGCCCGTAATCAACACCCCAGGTGTCAAAGGCAAGGGAATCAATGTCACCGCACATATCAATCGCCTTTTTAACCTCGCCCAAAAGATAAGGGAAATCCCAACAAAGACGGTTGCCCTCATACGTCGGTACGTTTTCAAATCTGTGTATTTCGCTGTATTTAAGGCTTTTACCGTCAAATTCAGCCTTTATTGCTCTGCCTGTTGAGGCACCGAAATCGAATGCAAGAACTGTACTCACGGTGTCACAACCCCTTTTTTCAAAAGAATATTGGCATAAATTGCAGTTTCACCCGTGGCGATTATGAGATAAGCCTTTTTTGCTCTTTCGTAAAACGCAAAGCGCTCCGTCATTTCTATACCGTGATGTGTGGGCTCGTATTTCTCCAACAGATTTTCATAAGTTTTCCAAATTTCGGGAGTAGGGCAGTTATCTCCCTTGACAACCTCCATAAGTGCAACTGGCTTTTCGGTATACGTATCAAGCGGAATCAGCTTTAACACGGCATCTAAAATTTCCGCCGTGCCGTGACCGTCCGCACGAACAACAACAGCGTTTTTTCCAACGCTTTCGCAGGGGAAATTGCCGTCTGCAATAACCAGCTCATCACCGTGCCCCATTTCGCAAAGAGCCTTTAACAGTTCAGGTGAGATAAGAGGGGAGATCCCTTTTAACATTTCGCTTCCTCCTTAGTCTTTTTTGTGAAGAAGATTATCGTCAGGGTTAAAGGTCTTGTACCCCGGGTGTCTGCCCGTAACCCGATAATAGCCCCGAAGGTCAATAAGCTTTTGTATATTCTCTCTGCTTATATCGTAGCTTCCGCCGAGAATAACAGCATTGATAGTAATTTTTGCCCAAAGCTCAAGGCTCTCCATTCTGTAAAAGGCGGTAACAACATCACTGCCGACAGCAAGCGCACCGTGATTTTCAAGAAGCATAACGTCGTGCTCTTCAAGATACGGCTCAATAGCGTCCGGTACTTCTGTCGTTGAAGGTGTTCCGTAAGGAGTGAGTGGAACCGCGCCCATAACGGCAACGTCTTCAATCATATTGTACATATCCATCGCCTTGTGTGCCACGGCAAAGCCCGTAGCTCCCGGCGGATGTGCGTGAATAACGCTCATTACATCCTCACGCTTATCATAGCAGCGCAGGTGCATTTTAATTTCACTTGACGGGCGCAGACCTTCAGCCGCTTCAAGCACATTGCCCTCACGGTCAATACGAATAAGCTTTTCGGGAGTGATAAAAGATTTACTCATACCCGTAGGCGTGGCAAGAACCGTTCCGTCGCTGAGCCTTACGCTCACATTGCCGTCATTTGCCGCAACCCAGCCTAACTGCCACATCTTATGGCAAATATCACATATCAGCTCTTTTTGTTCTTCTATATTGCTCATTTTAATTTGTCCTTTCCGTCGCTGTTTTTTTGTTAGTCTTATTTCAAATCAATCATTTTCATTTTCGAGAATTTCTGCCCCCACGCGTTTGCCCAGCTTTCACAGTAAAGCCAATAATAGGACACGTTATTTTTCTTTCTGTACCCCTCAAAAAAGTTGCACCAAATTGCCGAGGGCAGGGCGATGACGATGTAGTAAATCGGCCCCAAAAGAAGACATTGCCAAGTGTGACCGTACTCGTGAATGCGTGTATTATACGTCCATTTTTCGCTTTTGTGGTTGTCTTTCATAAAAATGAAAAGTCCCAGTGACAGTCCGCCCGAGTTCCAAGGAAGATAGACTATTCTCGAATACCCGAACTTTTGCCACCGTCTGCCCTTGATTTTAGTACATATAAGAAAGATTATTCCGCCCACAAGGTTTACAGGCAACCCCCAAGTCCACTGAATAAGATAAAAAACAAAATCTTTAACACACTTTTTTAACGATTGAGGTTCCTTTTCGGGAGCTGTTTTTGTAATGTCTATCTCACTCATTTGCTTTCCTCCTTAATGTTTTCGGCGAGAATGGTGTAATTGCCGTCCTCGTCGGTTTCAAGGGTGTGGATTTCATCGCTGTCATTTCCCTGACCCAGCCAAGTGTTCTCGTATTTTTGACCCGATATCAGCTCACACCGTTTTATTTCTTCGCCGTTAAGAGTTACACTGCCGTATTTACGCTTCGTGGCAATCGCCGCACGGATCATATTATGATCCTCTTTTGTCATTTTAAATTTTTTCAAAAGGTACAGAGCAATAAGAGCGGCAACTATCGGTATAACCGCCACACATATGCGAACGCCGATAATCGCATTAGCGCTTTGCGCAAACATTTTTCCTGTTGATTTCTCATATTCAGAAACGCGGTCACCCGTGATAAGACCGAAATATTGGAGAATAAAACCGACAAATGCCGCCATAACTCCGCTTATACTCTTTTTAATAAGCGTGCTGAACGTGGAGATAACGCCTTCCCTGCGGCGTCCCGTTATAAGCTCGTCAACGTCTGTCAAGTCGGGGAAAATGTTGGTCGAAACAAAGCCAAGCCCAGACATACCGAACGGGTAAAGTATCATACTCAGCATCATAAGCAAAAACCATAAAACCGAAAATTTTCCGTTACCCGACTGCATTATTAAGCCGATAGCAAGACCTGCAACCATCAAGGGAGTTACAATATTTCCGCATTTCTTTTTGCCGTATTTCATAGTTAAAGCGTAATTCAGCGGAAAAGCTCCTGCCTCTGCAACTCCTGCCACGGCGGTGAAAAGCGCGTAGCTGCTGTATTGATTGGCAAGATATTTTATGTAATAGACCCTTGAATTTGCATAAAATCCAGTTGAGAATTGATACGCAAGGCTCATAATGAAATACTGCCTGAACGACCTGTTTTTGAAAACGAGAGCGTATTCTCTTAAAAC
>JAFLUN010000054.1:5775-11424 GCA_022508785.1 Oscillospiraceae bacterium | reverse complement strand
AAATGTCTGCAGAGCAGACAAAAGGGTTAGGGGTGGAGGGGCAACGCCCTTCCTCGCAGTCCGCAGACTGCGAAATTCCTTTTTCTCAAAAAAGCGCAGGAGGGGAGAAAAACAGTCCGGTGGACTGTTTTTTGGGGGAACCCTCGCCGGGGGTTCCCCTTAAAAACTTACATAAAAATAGAAATGAAATAAGTAAGGGACGATGAAGGCATCGTCCCCTACAAGGTTAACTTTACTTGTTTCTTCATTTATACTGCTTCGTCCATGCATCAATTATCTTATCAAACTCTTCGCCTTTCATTTGGTAAAGGCAGTCGGATTTGTACTCCGAATAACATTCGTAATCACCTTTTTCGCTGTCCACCTTTTGAACCAAGAAAATATAACTGCCCAAATTTATAACGGCGGCTTTATTTACCTCTATTTTTTTGACCTCGTCCCAAAATCCGTCGGGGAAATTGTCATTACCCTTGGAGTTTACAACCGTGTCGTGAATTTCGGCAGAGTTTAAAAGTCCAACCGCCTCTTCAATGGATGTGCCGTCGTTTACAGCGTCTGCGGCGGCGTTAAAGGATTGCTTCAACTCGTCTTTCTGCTTTTCGGTCATTTCAGTCGTTCCGTTTTCCGTCACCTCAAACATATAACCCGTAACAAAACGGATAGACGCATAATTTCCGCGGAAATATTCTTTTAAATCGTCTTCGCTGACGGGAGACACGCCGTTTTCGCCGTAACGCTCCTCTAAAAGAAGAGTTTCATAAACCTTTGACAGCTCAATTTTGTAAATCGTCTCTTTTGAAATGCCAAGCCCCTCGTAATATGTGCCGAAAAGATTCCAAATGCTGTTTACATCGTCGGAAAGTGAGGAGCGCATATTTGCGGGCACAGTAAGCGAGCGGTTATTAAACTCCGAATTTATTGCAACATAGCGCGCAATGAGCGCGTTTACATCTTCGCCCTCTTGGGCCGTTGCTTTAAAATAAGCCGTTACCTCATTGTCAATATTTGTTCCGTTTATTTTAACCTCAGTCTTTTTAGCGCAACCGCCGAACAGCAGTATTACTGTTAAAAGGGCTAAAAGCGATGAAATAATTTTTTTAGTCATTGCCTTCTCCCTTCAAATACTCTTCATAAAGCTTGTCTTTAAGCAGTCTGATTTCTTCTTTTTTGCGGTTTTCTTCACGGATTTTATCCTTATTTTTGCCGATTATTCCGTTGCGCAAAAAGGAAACTAAGAGCATACCCAAAACGGAGCCTGCCGCGCAAACGCAAAAATCGGTCATTGTGTCAAGAACGCCCGTTTCACGCCGCTGTAAATTAAGACCGTAAATGCTGTCCATAGTAAATTCGTAAATTTCCCAGCCCACTGAAATAAACTGAGCAAAGCAAATTGCAAAAAACGATGAAACCGCAGGGCCCAAATACCCGCGCTTACGGAAAATAATGTTAGCCAGGTCATAGCCGAAATAAGCGGAAATAAGACCTGCTACAAAATGAGTTAAAATGTCAATATGCTCAAAATCCGTTCTGTTGGTAACGGTTGAGCCGATGCACACCGCAACGAATATGAAAATATTAAGCCCCGTTGCAGTTTCGGGCGTGATTTCAATAATAAACGAGCGTGTGCCGAAAATTTGGAAAAAATCCCAAAGATGAGTAAAAATTACGGCAAAAATCGCCTCGAGAAATTCAACTACAGAGCCGTGCAAAAGCCCGAAGATGCCCCAAAGGATAATAACCGTGCGGAGCACTGCCCAAAGAATTTTATAAGATTTTGGCAAATTACCGTAATTTTCAATCATTGTTTTTACCGTTCGTTAGTATAGATTAGTGTGAGGAAACAATACCGTGCATAAAAGCCGTTTTTATGCGGCGCTTTGTGCGAGCCGGTCGCTGTGCGATCAGAATGAAACCGTTTTAATGAATGCAACGCTCTTTGTGCCGTCGCTTGCAGGGCTCATCTGGCCGAAATCGCCGTTTGTGCTTGCCGTACTTCCTGCAATTACGATTTGACCGTTTGTCATTGTGCAAACGCTGAGAGCCGAATCGTCACCTGAACCGCCGTAGCCTATTGCTGAAATGAAATCGCCCTTTGAGTTAAAGCGTGTAACAAAAACGTCTTTTCCGCCCTGATTGCCTATGGTGATAAAATCTCTTGTGGCAGACTGAGCCTCGCCCACTGCAATAATATAACCCTGGCTTGTTATTGTAACGTCTTTAAAGGTTTCGGACTTGTTTCCGTAGAAGGATTTTACAAACACAAGACTTCCCGAACCTGAGAATTTTGCAATTACTGCGTCCTCTCCGCCTTTGTTTTTAATTCCTGCCGCGCCCAAGTCTCCGTCGCTTGAGGTTGAAGCACCTGCAATAACGCAACCGCCGTCATCAGTTACGGCTATGGCCTCAAAACGCTCTCTGCCCGTTCCGCCGAATACCTTTCCGAAGGAAAGATTTAAATCTTTATCAAATCTGAATATGCCTGCGTCCGTAAGACCTTTAATTTTATAATCTTTTTGAGTACTGCCCACGTTCATTGACGCAACTGCGAAAATATCGCCGTTACGAGCGATGGCAAGGTCTGCAAAATAATCGCCGAAGCCGCCTATGCCAACTGCTTTTTGCTGTTCTCCGTTGGAATTGAATTTAACTATAACTGCACGGCCGTCTCCTTTCGGAATAGAGAGAGCTTCAACGTCGCCGTCCTGCGAATAAGAAAATCCTGCGGCGAAAATATTACCGTCGGGAGCCTCTTTTACGCTGTTAAAGTTTTCATTTGCCGTGCCGCCCCATGCTTTTCTGAAAACCTCGTTGCCGTCTTTATCAAGCTTCATAATAAATGCGTCATATTCCGAGCCGTGAACGCTTATGAAATTTTTTGCTCTTGTCTGACCGACAATAATTACACCGCCGTCGGAGGTCTCGCAAATATCCTCTGCGGAAACACTGGATTTACTGCCGAATGCTTTTGTCCAAACAAGATTACCCTCGTTGTCGTATTTACAAATTGCAAAAGCAATTTCTCTCGTGTCGGAAATTGACTGGAACATACCGTCCTTTGAGGAGCCCGAAACAGCGGCAAAAACACCGCCGTCGGAAGCGGGAACGACTGCAACTGCTTCGTCTATACCCGTTGTTCCGCCCATAGTTTTTGAAAAGCTTTTATTCGCTGCAGTAATAATTGTTGTTTCGGTTACGGGGGTGCCGGGTTTTGTTACGGGGTCACCGTTGGGTTCTGTTACGGGGTCGCCGTTGGGCTCTGTTACGGTTTCACCCGGATTTGTTACGGGGTCGCCGTTGCTGTCGGTTACCGTTACCGTTTCAATAGCCGTTGTTGTGGGGTCTGCAGGGAACCAGACAAGAGTTGTAAGAACCTCTCCGTTCTCGCCCGTAACCGCCTCGTGATTTGCATCCGTAACGGGAACTACTACCTGCTGAGGTTTATAGTAAATTGACGTTTCGGTTTCTCCGTTTTCGTTTGTAACAACATTGCCGTTACCGTCAGTAATTGTAATTATTGACGTTTCGGGAATAATCGTTATAGGTTCGCCGTTGGTATCTGTCAGCTGAACGCCGTTTTCATCTGTAACGTAAGCTATTCCGTCGCCTTTCTTCTTGCACGCCGCGAAGAAAATCATAATCACAAGGAAAATTGCGACCATAGCAAATATCATCTTTCTGTTTTTCATATAGAGTTCCCTCCAAAAGAAAAGATTATATACAATAAATATACCATAGTATAAGAGAATTTACAATAACTATTTTAAAGTAAACGATGATTGAATTGAAAAGAGCGATTTGCGAGAGATTTTGCGTCGTAAAAAGGCGCAAAATCGAAAGAATACTTTGTGTATTGTAAGATTTTGGAACGCATTTACGGCGGAAAAGGTCCGCAAAGCACCGAAGTCACATTTAATCAGCGTTTACTTAGAATTACAAATGAACAGGCAGAAATATTCACGCTATTATTCTCGGGATTTTCACCGTAAAGGGCAGTTCCCTTTGAAAACTCTTCGGGCAAAACGTAGTTTATTTCGTGAACGTTCCTGTTGGCTATAATCATAACACTACTCTTTGCGTCTTCACGGATATACGCCACGCAGCCGAGAGAGGCTGAAACGGGCACAAATTTTCCCTCTTTAAAAACGCTGTTTTCAGTGCGGATTTTACCCAAAAGCTTATAAAATTCAATAAGCTCACGGTTCTCATTCCCCCACGGGTAGCAACCGCGGTTGAAGGGGTCACGGTAGCCCTGAAGTCCTGCCTCGTCACCGTAATAAATTGAGGGAACACCGGGGAGCGTGTACTGAAGAGCTACTGCCAGCTTTAACCGCTCAATACCTTGTGCATATTCTAAAAAGCTGAGCTTATGGGTTGACTGCCACTCACGGTCACGGTACTCGGAGCTTTCTCCCGCAAGGCGTGTAATTGCACGCACGGTGTCGTGAGTGCCAATGTGGTTCATCATAACGTCAAGGCATTGCTTCGGGTAATTTTCAACTATTTCCGTAACAGCGGACATAAACCGTTCGGCATTGCCCATACGGCAAAAATCAAGAATTGCCTCGGCGAATGGATAGTTCATAACCGAATCGAGCTGGTCGCCCAAAAGGTAACGCCTGCGAACGCCGTAGCTGAATTTGTTAGTTGCGTCCTCCCAAACCTCGCCCAGCAGCAGAGCGTCAGGCTTTGCTTTTTTTACGGCGATTTTTAAGTCGTCAAGGAAAATATCGGGAAGCTCGTCTGCCACGTCAAGGCGAAAACCGCTTGCCCCCATTTTTAGCCATTTTGCCGCAATTCCGTTCTCTCCGCAGATAAATTCACGGTAAGACCGATCCTCTTCCTTGACCTCAGGCAGAGTTTTAAAGCCCCACCAGCTATCGTATTTATCGGGAAAATGCTCGAATTTATACCATTTTGCGTATTCACTGTTTTCCGACTGATAAGCGCCTACACTATCGTATCTGCCTTTTTTGTTGAAATAGACACTGTCGTCACCCGTGTGGGAAAACACTCCGTCAAGAATTATTTTTATCCCCAATTTTTCTGCGCTTTTGCAAAGGTTTTTAAAATCTTTTTCATCACCTAAAAGGGGGTCGATTTTACTGTAATCCGCCGTGTTGTATCTGTGATTTGAATGGGCTTCAAAAATGGGATTAAGATAAATGCAAGTGACACCCATTTCTTTAAGGTACGGGAGTTTTTCCCGAATTCCCTCAAGGTCACCGCCGAAATAGTCGTTATTTAAAACCTCACCGTTTTTGTCAGGGCGAAAATACGGCTCGCCGCCCCAGTCGGAGCGGATTATTCTGTCCTCGGGAACATCTTTTTTTGGCTTACCCGAATTATTAAATCTATCGGGGAAGATTTGATAAATTATTCCGCCTTTGAGCCAATCGGGAGTATCAAATCTTTTTGTAACTGTAAGCTGCCAATCGGTAAGCGGTTTAGTGCCGTCTGCAAAAGCGCCTATTCCGTCACCTATGTGTGTAACACTGCCTCTGCCGAAGGCGCCGAGAAAATCGAAATGATAAAAATAAAGACCGCAGTTTGGAATGCTTATAGTCACCGTGTAGCTTTCCGAATCCTCACCCGTCTGCATTTCGTAATCCATTTTGTATTCGCAGTAACCTTTGCCGTCCTCTTTTACCA
>JAFLUN010000054.1:2497-5675 GCA_022508785.1 Oscillospiraceae bacterium | reverse complement strand
ATACTGCCGAATTTGCTTTTAAAATATGTGCTTCGTGAATTAAACGGAATAAAATTCATTATTGTTACACCTCAAAAATATAATTATATCAAATTATATGTATATAGTCAATAAATTAAACAGTCGTAATCACAGGAAAAAGGTTAATTGCATAAAAATAAGGCAGGAGATTTTCCTGCCCAATTAGACATTTGATTATAGACGTTAGATTGCGCTCCCTCTTTGAGGGAGCTGTCGCGGAGCGACTGAGGGAGTGCTTCCGCAACTTTTCGCATTTTACTCCCTCCGTCAAAGCTGACGCTTTGCCACCTCCCTCGGTGAGGGAGGTGAAGAGATGGTGCAATTTTTAAAGTAACGCCTTCGCCCTTAAACTTTATTTCTGCTGTTGCATAGCGCTTGTGTCAAGCATATTTGCCATTAAGCCGCCCTTTTTCTTTTCAGGCTTGTATTTTGGCGGATTTTTAAGCTTTTCACGGAGCTTTTTGCCCTTGCCTGACGCTAAAAGCTCGTTTACCGCTTTAACGGTTTCATAAAACTCGTCGTCTTCAACGTAGCTTCTGCAAACTTCCATCATATCGGGGTCATTGTTCATTTCGCCCAAAATCGTAACGCAGATTAAATTTTGCGTTTCGCTGGAGCCGTCCTGGTACATATCAACAAGGATTTTGAACAGCTTTTTGCGTGTTTGCGCGTCTCCGCTTCTGATAGTTGACAGAATGTACTGATTGCCGTGCTCTACGAAAAATTCATCACTTAAAAACTGGTCATATTTTGCAATATTCTCTTTGTAAGCACTCTTGAGGTCGGGGTAAACCAACAAAATTTTATTGGCAAGAGTGTTGGCGTCATAAGTCATACCGGCGCGAACAGCCGCTCTTGAAACGGTTGCAGGGGCTTTAGTTGCAGTCTTAACCGCCTTTTTGCCATAGCTTTCACTGATTGAATCGTTTATTTCGTTGCAAAGAGATTTAAGGGATTTTTCATCGCAGTCGTCTAACTCCAGAAGATTTACAGAAACCTTTTTAAACGAGCCCTCGCTCTCTTCATCGCTTACCTTTTCAAGCATATCCAAAAGATTATCGTGGCTCAAAAGCCGAACGGTAAGACCGTCTTTTGTGAAATCGGCGCAAATTCCGCCCTCTTCTTCGGAAATCCCCGCAAAACTAAATCCGAGATCTTCAAATTTTTCCGCACAACCCTTGTGAATGGCTTTCACAGCCTCGGTTCTTTCAAACATATTTTTACCTCACTATGTTTTTAACAGTATTTACCACAGTATACCATATTATTTCCAATTTGTCATTAAAATTTTTTCTTTTTGTAAGTTGAATATGCTGAGAGTTTATGATAGAATAATTCTAAGTGTTATTTTACAGTTTTTGGGAGTGAACCAAATGAAAAACGCACTTTTTATTTTCGGCGGAGTTTCCAGTGAGCACGATGTTTCCTGTATTTCGGCTACATCGGTGCTGAGACACGTTCCGCAGGACAAATATAAAATATATATGCTCGGTATTACAAAGGACGGTCGGTCTTTCCTTTATTCAGGCAACATTGAAAATATCGAAAACGACGGCTGGCTTGCAGATGAAGGTAAACTTAAAAAAGCCGTGATTTCAACGTCTCACGCAGACCACGGAATAATTGTTTTTGACGGCGACAAAGCCGAAACGGTTTACATTGACGTTTGCTTCCCCGTAATGCACGGCAAAAACGGTGAGGACGGCACAATGCAAGGGCTTTTAACCGTTGCAGGTATTCCCTTCGTTGGGTGCAATACAATGTCCTCGGCAGTTTGTATGGATAAAGCGATGACAAACAGCATTTGCGATGTGAATAATATTGAGCAAGCAAAGTGGCTTTATACCACCAAATACGGTTTTGAATGTAACGGCAAGGATTTTGTAAAGATGTGTGCCGAATATTTAGGCTTCCCCTGTTTCGTAAAGCCTGCAAACGCAGGTTCTTCCGTGGGAGTTAGAAAATCCACCGATGAAAACAGCCTTTATGAAGATTTAAAATATGCTCTTTCGTTCGACACAAGAGTGGTTGTGGAAGAGGGGATTGTAGGCGCAGAGGTTGAAACTGCGGTAATGGGAAATGATGAGCTTTTTGTGGGCGCCGTGGGTGAAATCGTTCCCTGCAACGAGTTTTACGACTTTGAGGCAAAATATGTTGACGGCAGTACGGCGCTTCATATCCCTGCAAGAATACCTCAGGAAAAGCAGAGCGAAATCAAGGAAATTGCTAAAAAGGCGTATAAAGCATTCGGCTGTTCGGGGCTTGCGCGTATCGACTTTTTCGTAAGAGAGAGCGACGGCAAGGTTTTGTTAAACGAGCCCAACACGATCCCGGGATTTACGAGTATCAGTATGTACCCAATGCTAATGCAAGAGGCAGGAGTTACATATCCGCAGCTTATTGACAAGCTTTTGTGTTTGGCAATCGACAGACAGGAAGAAGAAAAATGAACGAAAAAAAGCAAGTAAAACTAACCCTTCACTTTGAGCGTGACGGAGAAGACGGCAAAGAAACGGAAAGCTTTTCCTGCAAAGGTTCAATGGAGTTTGAGGACACAAAAACCCGCATAAACTACTCCCGAAAAGACGGGGATATGACCGAAGATGTGACCGTCACGGTGCATACGGACGGCAGAGCGGAAATTGACCGAACGGGCGGCGGATATAAAAGCAGACTGTTCATTCGCAACGAAAAGGTTATTCCTGCCAATTATTTAACTCCGTACGGGGTAATGGACATAAGCACAAAGGGCAATTTCGTCAATTTCGTTTATGACGGCAAAGACGGAGTTTTAAAGCTCTCATACGACCTGTTGTTTTCGGGCAAATTTTATTCAGTAAATAACGTTACCGTTAAAATAGAAGAAAATTAAAGTACAGTGTGTAGGAAGATAAGAACCAATTGGAAATTTGTACAGATTTCCCCTCCCTCACCGAGGGAGGTGGCACGGCATAGCCGTGACGGAGGGAGTTTCCATTATTCATTAAAAATAAAAATTCTGTCAAATGAATAGTGAATAATTTTTACTCCCTCAGTCAGCGTTGCTGACAGCTCCCTCAAAGAGGGAGCGGATGTTTTTGTGCATTATTTCCTTATTGTAACTTTTCAACAACCCTAATTAAAATAAAGGATAAATGGTGATTTTGAATGTCAAAAA
>JAFLUN010000054.1:0-2397 GCA_022508785.1 Oscillospiraceae bacterium | reverse complement strand
TTTTCAACAACCCTAATTAAAATAAAGGATAAATGGTGATTTTGAATGTCAAAAATCGTTAAAAAAGCAACCGATTCACTTTATGAATTGATAGTAAATTCACTTGAAAAGTCAATAGAAAACGGCGCTTTGCCGCAGGCGGAGATACCGCAGTTTAATATTGAAATCCCTGCAAACCGTGACAACGGCGACTATTCGTCAAACGTTGCCTTTGTATGCGCAAAAGCGTTCCGCCAAGCGCCGAGGAAAATTGCAGACGAAATAGCAAAAAATATTTCACTTGACGGTTCGTATTTTACAAAGTGCGAGGTAGCAGGGGCAGGCTTTCTTAATTTCTTTTTGTCAGCGGAATTTTATGCCGACGTTTTGATCGACATTTACACCTTAGGCGAAAATTACGGTAGAAGTGACTACGGCAAAGGTAAAAAATACAACGTTGAATTTGTTTCGGCAAACCCCACGGGACCAATGCATATGGGCAATGCCCGCGGCGGTGCTTTGGGCGACTGCCTTGCCGCCGTGCTTGATTTTGCAGGGTATGAAACCCAGCGTGAATTTTACGTTAACGACGCAGGCAATCAGATTGAAAAATTCGCTCTTTCTCTTGACGTTCGCTATCAGCAGCTCATATTGGGTGAAGATGCCGTTGAGCTTCCCGAGGACAGCTACCACGGGGCAGACATAACCGAGCGCGCGGCGCAGTTCAGAGAGAAATTCGGCGATGAATATTTAAATAAATCAACGGAAGAGAGAAGAAAGGCTCTCGTAGACTTTGCTCTTCCTCTTAACATTCAAAAGATGCGCGAAAATATGGCGAAATACCGCATAAATTACGACACGTGGTTTATGGAGAGCACACTTCACAACAGCGGCGACGTGAAAGAATGTATTGACTATTTAACGAAAAAAGGCTTAACTTACGAAAAGGACGGCGCTTTGTGGTATAAAAACATTCAGGTGCAGACCGAAATGCTCAAAGAGCAGGGCAAAACTCAGGAGGATATTGACAAGTTAGAGCTGAAAGACGACGTTCTTATCCGCCAAAACGGAAATCCCACGTATTTTGCGGCGGACATTGCTTATCACCGCAATAAATTAGTGACCCGTGGATTTGACAAAGCGATAGACGTTTGGGGCGCAGACCACCATGGCCACGTTGCCCGAATGAAAGGCGTTTTGCGCGCTCTTGACTTAGACGAAACAAGACTTGACGTTATTTTAATGCAGCTTGTAAATTTGGTTAAAGACGGAAAACCCGTTAAAATGTCAAAGCGTACGGGTAAGGCGATAACTCTTACCGACCTTCTTGACGAAATCCCCGTTGACGCAGTAAGATTTCTTTTCAATATGCGTGAGCCCGGCTCCACAATGGATTTTGACCTTGATTTAGCGGTTGAGCAGTCGTCAAAGAACCCCGTTTATTACTGCCAGTACGCCAATGCGAGAATCCACAGCATTATTAAGAAAATCGAGGCTGACGGCATAAAACTTCGTGAATGTGAAAAGGCGGAGTTAATGAAGCTTACTGCTTCCGAGGAGATTGAGCTTATTAAGCACTTGGCAGCATTTACAGAGGAAATTCAAAATGCAGCGAAAAATTACGACCCTGCAAAAATCACCCGTTACTGCATAGATTTAGCCACGCTTTTCCATAAGTTTTATAACGCCTGCCGTGTTGCCGTTGAAGACGAAAGTCTTATGCAGGCAAGGCTGTACCTTTGCAAATGCGTAATGACCACCATTACAAACGTGCTTACAATGTTCAGCATTTCCGTGCCGGAATCAATGTAAAATGAAAAGGAAAAGGAAAATCATATCAGTCGCAGTCGTTTTCGCCTTATTATTGAGTATGGTTGCTTGCGGAAATAAAACAGACGTAAAAACTGATGACATAAGCAGTAACACGTCAGGTGAAACCTTGAATACGAAAGAAGAAACAAGCGAGACTATGAATGTAAATATAAACGGAACGGATTATGTTATCAATTTAGAAGACAATGCAACCGTAAGGGAGCTTTGCGGCAAATTGCCCCTTGAATGCGATATGCAAGAGTTAAACGGTAATGAAAAGTACGTTTACGTGGATTTTTCATTGCCAACGGATTCGAGCAACCCAAAGCATATCAGCGCAGGTGACGTAATGCTGTTCGGGGATAGCTGCTTAGTAATATTTTATAAATCCTTTAACACGTCGTACAGCTACACAAAAATCGGGCATATAGATAACCTGCCGGATTTAGGCAACGGCGACGTAAAGGTTAAGTTTTATAAATAAGCAAAGTTGAAAATGTAGGGGAGGGCTTTCATGCCCTCCCTTTAGTTGTCAGAGAATAGTAATTAGTGGTTAGTAGGGGACGATGCCCACATCGTCCCTTTTTTATTTTAATGAATAGTGAA
>JAFLUN010000053.1 GCA_022508785.1 Oscillospiraceae bacterium | reverse complement strand
ATTTCGTCCATCTTTGCCGGTATGCCGTAAGGCAGAGGCAAAGGGACATAAAATCCAAAATAAATGCTTGCATTTATTTTATCACAAAACAAAAATCATCGCAACCGCACATTAAATTACGGTAATTTTTTAGCAACGGTTGAGGATATAATAACTTACAGTTAGCATTTGCCTTCAAATACTTAATATGGTAAAATATTGTCATTCCACATAAAATTCTTCAAGCGTGTCAAGGCAGATGCACCCCAACGGATTGCCGAAAACCAATCCGCAATCAATGGCAATATGGTTGTTCTTTTTGTAAATTTTGCCTTTGTATGCAGGGTCAATCAGCATTGTGGGGGTGTGCCCCGTAACAAACAGAGTATCGTCTGCATAAGAGTGTTTATAATCCGTCTGACCGTAAATAAACTCCAAATATGATACATCGTGTATCGGTTTGTTTGGATTGTAATCGGGCAGAGTATGCGAAAGGTGAAAATTTCGTCCGCCCACCGTGATTTCATCGTAAATTGAAAAAGCTTCAATATAGTCTATAATCTTTTTCTGCATTTCACCATTGAGAGCCCGAAAAGCTCTCTCAGTGCTCTCACCGTCACTGAGCATCCAAAGCTTATATGCTTTTGTGTTTTGCACCGTTGCGGCAGTGGCGGGGGATAAAGCGATATTTTTCATCGGTCCCAACGCTAACGATTCGTGATTGCCGATTATGGGCTTAATGTTAGGTCTGTTCATCATATCAAACAAAATGTCCATACTGCCAGATTCACGGTCAATAATATCGCCGAGAACATAGAGCGTGTCACTAACGCTTAAGTTAATCTTTTCAAGCATTTTTATGTATTTTTCATAGCAACCGTGCAGGTCTGATATTGCATATATCATTTTAATCGCCATGCGATACAGCAGTCGCACAAAACGCTGTAAAAAAACGGCTTTTTATGCGCGGTATCGCTCCTTTCATTTTATTTTTCACACTATATTCTCCAAAGATGATAAAATATAAATTTTATTTTATACATATTTTACCATACTGGCGACACATTGCAAGTCAAATATTGTCTTGCTCATACTGATATGCCGCAAAAAAACAGCAAGTGCTGCAATATAATAAAAGAAGCTTAGGAGTTGAAATAAAGCTTATGGAAACTTTAACGCAAAACGGAAAAAGTTATAAAATCTTAGTCGTTTCCGATTCCCATAGGGACCAATCTGCAAGGCCAGTTTGCACTTTTTTTTACAGGAGAAGAAGAAAAACCTACCGACACTTTAAAATATGATAAAGAAAAAGAAAATATAAAACAGGAAATCGGTAAGTTTACCGAAATTGTAAACAAAATCCTAAATCACGAGTTTTCAGAGGAATGTAAAGATAAAAGCGTTTGCAAAGAATGTGACTTTAAATTTCTGTGCAAAAAAGAGCGTGTTAGATAAACGATTCTTAATAGAGCATTTATTACCCCGTTTCGCGGATTAAAACGAGAAGCGGGGTATTTTTTTATGGTTGCAGATGTAAGTATCAGAACGGTTAGCCTGCTTTAATATTATTATTTCAGAAGAAGATGCTAACTTGTTGTTTTATATTATTTAGAAGGCAAGCCTTCCGAGAATATCTTTGGGTATTTGTTTACTCTACTCCTTTGTTTTAGTGTAGTGCTCTGTGCAGTTTTTTCTTAATTTTTCTGCACAGAGTATTATACGACTGCTTACCGAACATTCCGGTAACAAATAAATATCTGCGCAAACCGTAGTATTACAATTCTTTTTAAGCTTCCTACAAGGAAGCCGAGTGAGGTTATGTAAAGATATTTAATCTTTGCAAATCTGCTCTATACAAAAATATACACTTTATGCGTATAGAACAGGTTTAGCATAACGCATCTGCACGGTTTTAAGTCCTTTTCCGTACAGGGCGATACAAATGTAAAAATTCATACTAAGAAAGAGGTGATACAGCAAAAAATGTAAATAAAGCAAAAAACTTACTAACGCATTCACTGGCAACAGGTGTGGGATATCCCGCATCTGTTGCAAAAAACAAACTATGAAAGGAGATTCAGACTATGAATCTAACACCGAATATTATCAAAGAAACATCACGCGGCATTGACTGCATAAGGCTTGAAGACGAATTATTAAAATCAAGGGAAATCTTCTTGACCGAAACAGTTAACGCCGAAACGATGGACGGTTTATTAAAGCAACTAATGTACCTTAACAAGGAAGCACCTGAGGAAGAGATAACACTCTACATCAACAGTCCCGGCGGTGAAGTCAGAAGCGGCATTGCAGTATACGATTATATGAAGATGATGCAAGCTCCGATACGTACCGTGTGCATAGGTACCGCAGCATCTATGGGAGCTATTCTCTTCCTCGCAGGTGACCGCCGTGAGATGCTTCCGCATTCTCAGCTTATGATACACGACCCCGCTCCGGGCGGCGGTTCAATGCAGGGAATGAAGCCTGCACAAATGGAAGAACATTTGAAATCGCTGAAAAAGGTACAGAAAGTACTTTGCGAAATCATTTCAGAGACCACAGGACGGTCACTGGAAGAAGTGCAAAACATAACACAAAACGATTCCTATTTCGATGCCGAAGAGGCAATCGAATTCGGACTCGCGACCAGTATAATAAAAAATATTTATTAAACAGGAGATTTTACTATGACCAACGAAGAAATTTTTAAAACAACAAACAATCAGAAACTTTCCTACAACATCGTTGACACATTTCTTGAAACAGATGTATCAACCACCCTCAAGAAAATCGGAGATATTGACGCTCAGGAAAAGCTAAATGAGCTTTTGCATAATCAAAATGTCAAAATACGCTCTTACAGACAGTCGTATGAGAAAGTAACCTTCGGCGACTTAGCAGTTCTGATTGCAGAGCTTGATTTAGATTCTGCAAAAGAAATTGCAAAGCAGGCAACAGACATTTTCTTTGCGTGCTTTGAATCAGCAGAAAGCGTTACTTGTGAAGAGTTAAAAAGCGTACACGATTTTCTGCATATGCCGTTTAAGGATTTGTTCTATTATGCCGAACAGTGCGGTATTCCGAAAAAGCGTCGTGAAATCTACGATATCTACCGTATAAAAAAGGAATCGGTAGATAACGAAAGTCCGTTGACGGTTTATAGGGAAATAACGGCAAACACAAGCAAAGCACCAAACAAGCCGCTTATTGATTTGTTAGCATTACCGCTTGCAATCATAATGGAAATTCCGTTTATCTAAAAATAAAGAAAGGAAATAAAAATAATGAATTACACTAAAATGTCGCTTGACGAACGACTTAAACGCGCGGCGGCGGGGTATCTCACCTCGCCGCAGTTTTCACGCAAAATAATAGACGATTTTTGCAATACGCCTATCATTCCGATACTTGAATGTCTCGGGGCGTATAAAGAATGTAAAACATTGTGTGAAATAATGAAAAATAAGCGCTTAAACGAAATTTACGAAAGTAATTGCACCGATAACCCAACATTCTACGATGTTGCGTTCATCATAACAAGACACTATCTAAAGTATGGCGCTACGCCGCCTGATTCTCTTAAGTCGATGACTAACAAAATACAGAAGCTTATAAGTATATATTTCATATGCTTTGACGCAATTTCGCAATTTCATCAAAAAATCGTACCGTTCAGACGAAAAGCAGTGCCTCCGTTACTGTTAAGCGTTTTAGATTTTCTTCAAGTATCCTTCGACGATTACTACAATTACATAGAAGAATCCGTCGAAGATTACAGTGAATGCGACTGTAGTATTTGTGTGGATAAAATCTGCGACCTTCGTGAAGAAATGGGATTGTATCCAAATATTTCCCTTTTAAAGATTTACGATGAATTTAAAGATAGTATTTGGGGTAGCGATAATTACAATTTTAATATTGGCCAATACACTTTGCCAATGCTGAAAGATTGCGAAAACCTTTGCGACTTTTTTGCAATGCCGATAGCCATCATAGCTTCAATAAACAAAATGAGTACAAAAGGAGAGAATTAACATGAATAAAACTGTTACTAAAAATAACCGCAATAATTACTGCGGTCAACACATTCTTGCAAAAGGCATTACCACAAATACTAATACCTGGGAAAGCGGTATCAACAATAATGTTTTGATTTTCGGCCCCAGCGGTGCCGGAAAAACCAGGCATTATGTTAAACCGAACATTCTAAACGGCAATGAAAGTATGATTATTTCCGACACTAAAGGAAGTCTTTACAAGGAAGTCGGACCTCAACTGAAAAAGCGAGGGTACACCGTCAAAAATATCAACTTTACCGACTTGCTTGCAGGTTGCGGTTATAACCCGCTTGATTACATTCGCTACAACAAGAAAACCGATATGTACAGTGAGAAGGATATTAAGACACTTGCGCAATCTATTGTACCGCCAATGATCAGTAAAGACCCGTACTGGGATCTTGCGGCACGGCAATATTTAGAGTTTCTTATCGGCTTTGTCCTTGAGGCGTTGCCCAAAGAAGAGCATACATTTGAATTTGTTCTTAAAGCACTGCCTTTAATGGGTACTCCTGTATTCGACGGTATGGTACGCGAATTGCAAGCGTTCAATCCGACAAGCACTGCAGCCGTTCGGTACAACGCAATAAGAACTATGGAACAAGCTGACAAAACCGAGTCCTGCATCAAAGGTATACTTTCAACATATCTTGATCCTCTCTGTTTTGACGAGGCTTTGGCGTTATACAAAAAGCCGAACAGAATCATATTTTCACAGTTAGGTAAAAAGAAAACGGCTGTCTTTATTACTGTCAGTGATACTGACCGTTCAATGGACAAGCTTGCCAATGCCTTCGTAACGCAAGCAATACAAAATCTATGCTTAAGTGCCGATAAGGATTACACCGAACATTGCTTACCGATTCCCGTACGGTTCTATTTGGACGATTTTGCCACAAATCTTGTAATTCCCGATTTTGACAAAATAATTTCCGTTATCCGTTCACGTGAAATCTATGTCAGCGTCATTCTTCAAAGCGTAACACAGCTTGATTCTTTGTACGGAACGGCTTGCGCAAGAACTATTATGAATAACTGTGACCAGATGCTTTACCTTGGCGGTCAGGATATAGATACTGCAAGGCTTATAAGCGAAAAATGCAATAAGCCGCTGTACAGCATCCTGTCCATGCCGCTTAATAAAGCGTACCTTTTCATAAGAGGACGGGAACCGTTTCTAACGGAAAAGTACGAAATTCAAGAAGAGATCCAAATTTGCGAGCCTCTTTCAAATTCTGCAAACAGAAAGGAAAATGATAATGGAATATTGTTTAATTCCGACCGATATTGCGCCTGAAGAGGATAGGAGTTATCCGTCCCCTATAGCGCAACTTCTTTGGAGAATTGAAGATTTGGAAACAAGATTATCCGAACTGCGCGAAAAGTCGGAAGACACATCCAACTTTTCACGGATTTCTGAAAAAGAAATCGAATACATTTCTCCAAAGTATTTTTCTAATGCAACGGATATTATCACGGCAATAGAAATTGCAAGACAGAAAATTTTTCTGTTGTTAGCCAAAGAGGCAAGTCAGGAACAGACGAGTTCATTTATTCAGCTTGAGCTTTCGGAGTTACTTAGTGTTGCCTAATTTGCACCCGCCCGCAAGCGACTGGGTGTAATAAAAAAGCAAAGCTTTTGCACCCGCCCGCAAGCGACCGGGTGTAATAAAAAAAGCAAAGCTTTTTCGGGAATATTCTTGAGAGAAATCTCAAAAATTTATTTTATAAAGGAGCAACCTATTATGAATCTTTCTAACTATGGCATCGCCGAAGGCAGACTTACGAGAAATCCTGTTATCTTGAACAACAAGGACGGCTCACGAAAAGTGAAGTTTACCCTTGCCGTTCGAGACAACTTCAAGAGTGCTGATGGCACAAAAAGCAGTCAGTTTGTAAGCTTGGAAGCCTTTATTCGTGCAGGCAGGGAAACAAACGGTATATACGATATGATACACAAGGGAGACCTTGTAAAAGCCCGTTATACCGTGAAATCCAGTGTCTACACGGATAAAGACGGAAATAATGTTTTCTGTCAGTCATTGCTGATTCAAGAGCTTCAGTTTGGCGAAAGCAAAGCAACGACTGATGCAAGAGCTGCAAATGCACACTCTTGTGTCAAAGACGACTTTCCTTTCTGAAGAAAAGTTTAAAATTACCTCGCCCGTAAATAAAAGGGTGAGGTAATTTTTTTTATAAAAAACAGAAATCTGTTTTCGAGTACAAATTAAAATTGTTTTATGAAAGGAAGTCTTACGATGACAAGATATACTTACAAAGAATGGTGCGCCATAATAGCCAAACTCCGCAAGCAATATCCCAATTGGGATAAATATAACGACGACGAAAAGCGACGCCTTGCTATGTTGCACGGTTATCCTTATTATACTAAGGAAAACAGTCCAACAGGTATCTTCACCAAGCAATTTCAAGGTGAAATAACAAGCGTCAACCGGCAATATACTCATTGGCAAAACCAAATGAGACGCCAATACAGAACTTTCACTGTCGTTAGCACTACTGAAAGACCTATCTACACAAACCCATTCATCTTTGAATGCGAACTTACTGTAATTTATCGCATTTAGAAAGTTCTTAACGCCCGCAATCCAACTTGTTGACTGTGATTTAAAATCAAGTTGGGTTGCGTTTTTTTTATCTTCGCAGAGCAACAGTAACTGATTTTATAACAGAAACTGACGCTCTGCGTTATTTTTCTAACATAGAACTATGTTAGATTTGATTTTATAAAAAAAGAATGCCTACCGCAGTAGGTATTTTTTTTTACTGCCTCGTTTTTTTATTTTTTTTTTCGCGAAGCTTTGCTGAGCGCTTCGAGGCGTAAGTCTAAAGTCCTTACGGGTTTTTATTTTTTTGTTGAATCTTTGATATATAAGGATATTTGGCAAAATAATAGGACAAGACGTTTTGTTCCCAAAATATTTATTGACTGCTAAAATGGCTTATGCTACAATAAAAGTAAAGAATACAAAAGAAAGAGGGGTAAGGTGTTGAGCGATTTGCATAAACCCACCGATGAAGAGTTACTCGGTACTCTTCGAATTTTGATGAATAACGATAATGCAGTCTTTAGACCTTTTCAGAAAAATACCATTGATCGAATCCTTGAAGGTAACGATATTCTGACGGTAGTTCCCACAGGCGGAGGCAAATCCTGCTGTTATCAAGTGTCCGCCAAGTTCCTTCCGGGAATTACTTTGGTAATTTCTCCATTAGTGGCGCTGATAGAGGATCAGGTAATAACCCTTAAGAATATAAAGTTTCCCGATAATGAAAGTTTTCATGTTGCCTGCATCACTTCAAGCTTTTTAGCTGACTGTCACAGTGATAAATTGTACTATTACAGAGATAAAAAGAACAGAGATGACGACGGAGAAACCGCTGCCTCAAGAAAGATACTTGATGGAATTTTATCGGATGCGTGTGAAGGAAAATACAAGATTATATACATCACTCCCGAGCGTCTGAATTCACCTTCCTTTATTAAATTTGCAAAAAAAGCAAATATCAGTATGATTGCTGTTGACGAGGCTCACTGTGTGTCCCTTTGGGGATATGAATTTCGGCAACATTATCTCAAAATCCCTCTTTTTTTAAATGAAATAGGATATCGTCCGATTATATCCGCATTTACCGCAACCGCTACAAAATCTGTTCGTGAAGATATAATTAAACGGTTGGGAATGAAAAACGACGGTGATCTGCAAAAAAGGGATAATCTAAACTTTTATGTTTATGATATGAGCGCAAAAACGCCGGAAGCAGCGAATAGAAAAAAGAATGATAAACTTATTGAATTTCTTAAAAACCATAGGGAAGAGCGCGGATATATTTATTGCAACACTGTCGAAGCCGTCAACAAACTGTACAGGCGACTGAAGAAAGAAAATAAACGACTGAAAGAAGAACAAGAAAAAGAATTATCATTTACAAGGTATTATTCCGAGCTTGATGAAGATACTAACGACCCGGACACCGAAGTAAAATTCGAATCCAACGAAAATAAAACGAACAATTTCAGCGAGTTTAAAAGCGGCGAAAAAAAGATTATGATAACTACAAATGCTTTGGGAATGGGTATAGATGTAAGAGATATACGCTTTGTTATCCACTACAATATGCCGCAGTGCCTTGAAAACTATTATCAAGAGGCGGGCCGCGCAGGACGGGATAAAGATAAAGAGGCTGATTGCATACTTTTTTATTCTCAAGAGGACAGACAAATGTGTAATCGGTTGATCAACACCGCGATAAATCGAAGTGATCTTTCTAAATCGGATAAAAAACTGCGGCGCATTGTTGCCAACAATCGGCTTAGCAAAATGGTGGAGTATGTGAGATTCGGAAAAGGCAAGGAAAATGATCCTGCTTTGCAGGATTTCATAATTGATTACTTCAACAATTATGATCCGATTGATGATAAGTCATATAAAAATAAAATTAAGGAAAAAGAAGAAATAAAGGCCTCAAATCTCGAAAAAATGGATATACAATCGGATATCGAATTTCCCAACATACTTTTTTCCAACCGTACGCTGATAGCCCAGGAACTTCGAAAGGGCAGAATGTCGACGAAAGAGTCGCCGAACAAAAAGGTGAGAGAGGAGAATAAGGAGAAAAAGGAAGAGTACAGACTGGTAGTCGGAGATAAGGGAAAGCAGATAAAAAAAGGAAAACAGGAAAACCAGTCTGCCGAAAATGTCAAGAAAACCAAAAAAATAACTGTAAGATATGAAGTGACAGGGGTAACAGACCGTTTTACATACTTTGATATGTTGGTGGCTGATGCCGTTTATACGCTTATGTTCCACGGAGTTCCCATTATCTATGCACGGGATATAATAAGGCTCTTATTGGGAGGTAAAAATAATAAAATCCGTCCCGAAAAAGTAAAAGATATTGAAAAAAGCATTGATAAAATGAGATCTGCCTATATTGTTATTGATATGGACGGTAAGAAAAAAGGCGAAAGAAAAGTTACAGAAGGCAAATTTCTTCCTTTGGAGAAAAAGGAGGACGGAGGCTACGGATACGGGAAGGGAACTGTTGCCCCGCTTTACAAGTATGCGGAGAATTTCAGCGGAGAATTTCGCGGGCAGTTTTTTACTTTCCCGTCAAAACTTTTTCGTTTTGATGAAAAAGAGCTAAAGTCTATGTCTTCGCAAAAGAAAATTGTAGAAACAAGTGAAGATGATTATATGCAAAGACGCATTAAGATTATTAAGTTTTATCCTATGTCATCTTCAAAACCGACTGAAAATAAGGAAAGCAAAAACAAGCGTAAACCGCAGAGGAAAAGAATTTCGCCGCAAAGCGAAGAAAATTTAGGCACGCCTGAAAATCCGCTGCTTCCCATCCGTTTTAAACCCACTAATGAGAACTTAGCGCTGCTTCATTATCTGCTTTGTCGTATTGATATGATGCCCCGTCTCTTTGAAAACGAAAAGAAATCAGCGACCCATTTTACAAGCGACATTATACGCTTCGACACAATGGCGGAAATGCTGAATGTGGATATCGGACAAGGAAAGGTCCACTCAAGACGAAAAGCCGATGAGTTATGGAAATGGACCGTGATGATACTAAGGCACCTTCAGTCTGTTGGTTATATCGAAGATTATGAACTTATACTGCACGGTGAACAGGAAACAAAACTTGTTGATTAAAACCTTACGGGAAAGACCGCCGAAAACGGCGGTCTTTGCATTTGACCTTTTTACCTTCATAGAACTAAAGATTAAATATATAAATGGAATTATGTTCATTTTCAGGAATTTATCAACATTGACTATTTATTGATTTCGATATATAATAACTGTCAATTAGCATTAAAATCGGTATATTTTGAAATCGGTTTAATGTGTGAGGTGACAGTGATGAGAGTAGGTATAGATGTCGGATCAACGACAGTTAAATGTGTCATCCTTGATGACAGCAATCGGATTGTATACAGTACATATGAAAGGCATTTTTCGCAGATTACGCAGAAAATAGCTGAAATACTCAACGCGGCCGCAAAGGCCGTTCCCGAATGTGTGAACGCTCCGCTGGCAATGTCCGGAAGCGCAGGCATGGGAATTGCCCAAAATTGCGGCGTAGATTTTGTTCAGGAGGTTTATGCAACGAGAGTTGCGGCTAACACCTTTCTTCCCGGCACGGATGTTATCATTGAGTTAGGCGGTGAGGATGCAAAAATACTTTTCCTTACCGGCGGTATGGAGTTTCGTATGAACGGTACCTGCGCAGGTGGAACAGGTGCATTTATTGACCAGATGGCTACTTTGCTTGACGTTGAACTCGGCGAGCTTAACACGCTTGCCGCTTCATATGAAAAGATTTATACCATAGCCTCACGCTGCGGTGTTTTTGCAAAGACGGATATTCAGCCGTTGCTCAACCAGGGAGCGCGCAAAAACGATATTGCCGCCAGCATTTTCTGCGCAGTTGTGAATCAGACCGTAGCAGGTCTTGCGCAGGGCAGAGAGATTAAGGGTAACATTGTCTATCTCGGCGGCCCGCTTACCTTTATGCCGGAGCTTAGGAACCGTTTTGACATTGAACTCGGCACAAAAGGCACTTGCCCTGAAAATTCATTGTATTATGTTGCAATGGGTGCGGCTTTGTGCGCCGAAAATGCGGTGGATTTTAACGAGCTTCGAGAGAAGACGGCAAATTACAGCGGCAGCGGCAATTTTGCGTTTAATCCGCCGCTCTTTGAAACGGAAAAGGATTATGCTGATTTTACCGAGCGTCACGGTCGTGCGAGTGTTAAAACTGCCGAGCTTAAAGGCTACAACGGTGCAACTTTTATAGGAATAGATGCAGGTTCAACCACGGTTAAAGCCGTTGTAATGGGTGAGGATAACGAGATTTTATTCTCAAAATATCTTCCGAACAGCGGAAACCCCGTACCGATAATTAAAGAATTTTTTGAAGAGCTTTACAGAATGGCTCCCGATATAAAAATAACCGCAGGAGCGGTTACGGGCTACGGTGAAGAAATAATCAAAAACGCTTTCGGCGTGGATTACGGCATTGTGGAAACCGTTGCGCACTTTACCGCCGCTAAGTTTTTTATGCCCGACGTTGAATTTGTTATCGACATCGGCGGGCAGGATATTAAATGCTTTAAGGTACACGCAGGAGCGATAGACAACATTTTCCTTAACGAAGCCTGTTCTTCGGGTTGCGGCAGCTTTTTACAGACCTTTGCCAATGCATTAGGGTATTCAATTGAGGATTTTTCACAGCTCGGACTTTTCGGGCAGCATCCCGTTGACTTAGGCTCACGCTGTACCGTGTTTATGAATTCTTCAGTCAAGCAGGCACAAAAGGACGGCGCAACTATTGAGGATATTTCTGCCGGACTATCATTAAGCGTTGTGAAAAATGCACTTTATAAGGTAATAAGAGCCTCTACTCCCGATGAGCTGGGCAAGAAAATAGTCGTTCAGGGGGGAACGTTCCTAAACGATGCAGTTCTCCGTGCCTTTGAGCAGGAAATGGGAGTTCAGGTTGTCCGCCCGACTATCGCCGGTCTTATGGGCGCTTACGGAGCGGCTCTTTATGCAAAGGATAGGGCGA
>JAFLUN010000052.1 GCA_022508785.1 Oscillospiraceae bacterium | reverse complement strand
TTTTCAACTGTTTCTTTTTCTGGAGTTACATAAACCGTATTATATGTTTCGTAAATCACCTTTCCGGGCTTTGCCCCTGCAGGCTTTTTAACATTTTTAATGAGCGTATAGTCAACGGCAACCGATGATGAAGAGGCTGATTTACTGTGATACGCCGCTATTGTTGCCGCCTCTAAAATCGCTTTTTCCGATATTTCTCTGTTATCACTGCAAATTACCGTATGCGACCCCGACTGCTTGCTTACATGAAGCCACATATCGTAATTTTTTGCAGTTTTTAAAGTCAAAATATCGTTTTGAACATTGTTTCTGCCGACTAAAATTCTGAATCCGTCAGAGGACAAAAACTCTATGGGCGGCAAGGATTTTTCTCTTTTTTGCTTTGCATTTTTTCGAGATTTAAGGTATCCGCCGTCTTGCAATTCCTGACGGATTTCACCGATTTCCTTCTCCGTTTCGGCTCTGCTTAAATTATCAAGAACGGAATCAAGATAAATCAGCTCTTGCTCACCCTCAGCTATCAGCGAATGGAGCATCTTTTCGGCATTGGCGGCTTTTTTGTAATCCTTAAAATATTTTTGAGCGTTCTGCTGACAGGTAAGCGCAGGGTCGGCAGGAACAGTTATAATTTTATTGTTATCGTAATAGTTTTCAACATCGTATGAGGACTGTTTTTGAGTAAACTTATATTGATTTGCCGTTAAAAGTTCGGCAAATATGCGAAGTTCGTCCCTTTTTTCGCTTTTTTCAAGTTCAGCGCGTCTGTTATTGATTTTTCGCGATGTTCGCTCTATCGCATTGCTCAAAAGCTTAAACAAATCCCCTGCTTTTCTTTTAACTCTTAATTCTTTGTCCTTTTCATAGTAAAAATCGTCAACAAGCTCGCAGAACGAATTGTATTCCGTATTTTTACTTTCAGTTCCGTATTGACGGATATTCAAAAATGAAAAATCAAAGGTATCATTATCAGCTACTGTAATTTTGTATGCCTTCGGTGATTTTGCAGACGAAATCAGATCTTTAATTTCATTTAATAATCTTTCTTTTTCGATTTCGGAAAGATTGGAAACCTGCTTATCGCCGAAAACGGTTCTGTAAGCAATTTCTCTGCCCACTATAGGTGAAATTCCGCCTACAATATCAAGAACAGATTTTGAAAGCATTTTGGAGCCTTGAAGCAGTATTTTTTCTGTTATTTCTTCGGCGCTATCAATAAATAAATCACACTTTTCAAGCATTGGTGGCAATTCATAATTAAGCCCGGGCAAAATCTCACGGACTGACGATTTTGTTTCATCAATTCTTTTAACTGCATCCAATATTTTCTTATTTTCATCAAGAAAAATTATGTTGCTTTTCTGCGCCATAATTTCGCAGACAATGTAATATTTCGTTCTGTCGCCGATTTCGGTTGTGCCGTCAAAGGTGAAGATTAAAATTCTGTCGTTTCCTATTTGCTCAACGGAAATAAGATTTGCGCCCACAAGACGCTTTCTTATCATCATGCAAAGCATGGGCGGTGTTTTTGGATTTTCAAAATTATAGCTTGTAAGGTGAACTCGCGGACTTTGACCGTCGGCTGAAAAATAAAGCCTGTATGCGCCGTTTCGGGTACGCAAAAGTAGCACCAACTCCTGCTTTGAAGGTTGATGCACCTTTTCCACCTTTGAGCCGATTATGTAATCGGTAAGCTCATTTTTTATGAATCCTAAAGTAAGTCCGTCTAACGCCATATTCCCTCTTAAATTGTTGTAATTGCTGTTTCTTGCGGCGCCCTTACGCATTCAACCGCAAATTCATTTTCTATTTTTTGTAAAAGCCAATCAATGGCAGGATTTTCCGTTTCAAAATGACCTGCGCAAATAAGCGCAATTCCCATTTCATTCGCATCAAGAAAATCGTGATGTGAACCGTCCCCCGTAAGCAAGACATCCGCGCCGTTTTCCTTTGCCTCACTTAAATAATCGGCACCTGCCCCTGAACAAACCGCAACAGTATTTATTTTTGTATTTTTCCCGTTGTATCTTACCGTTCCGCCTAATTTTTCTTTAACAAAATAAACAAAATCAACTATATCTATTTCATTTTCCGTTTTGCAAATATAAAGGCACACATCATCGGATTTTATGGAATCGGTAATTTTAAGATTCAGTTTATCACAAAGGAGCGTATTTACGCCCTCTTCCGCCAAATCAAAATTTGTATGTGCGCTTATATGTGCAATGCCGCAATTTGCGATCTTGTAAAGAGTTGAAGAAGCAGGTAACTGTTTAACTGGATTAAAAATCAACGGATGGTGAGTAATGATTAAATCAGCATTTATCTCTTTTGCAAAATCGGCAACATCTCCCGTAATATCAAGAGCAAAAACTATTTTCTTGACCTCTTGTGTTTCGTCTCCTACCGAAATGCCCGTATTATCCCATTTGCAAGCAGTGTCATAGGGCGCAAAGCTGTCAATAAAATCATAAATATCTTTTACTTTAGGCATTTTTCAAGCTCCTTAACTATTTTTTCCGTTTCTGCAAAATCTTTCTTTGCCTTTTTGAGCATTTCATATTTAACAGTGTATTTTTTCAAAAGCGAAGCGATATATTCTTTCGATATTGGGTCGGTATTTTTACTAAGCTCCCCTATTATGCACTCAAAATCAGTTAAAGCTTTTGGACACCCATTATAATATGCACTAATAATTATGTAAAACTTATCTTTGTCTTTAACGGCAACCTCTTTTTCTATGTAAAAGCCGTTTTGGTAAAGGGTTTTACGCAAATCCTCTGCGTGAGTCATCGGCTGTAAAATAAGATGAATTTCAGTACTTTTAAGCCAAGCAGTACGCTCAATAAATTCGGATATTAAAAGTCCGCCCATTCCTGCTACGGCAATTTCGTTTACCTCGTCATCCTTAAAATTGGCAAGCCCGTCGGAAAGGCGCAAATCAACTTTATCCACTAAGCCGTATTTTTGCACTGTCTCTTCTGCGTTTTTTAAAGGTCCTTTTCGCAAATCGGAACAAACAGCGTATTGGATTTGTCCTTCCAGCAAAAGATATGCAGGAAGATATGCGTGGTCAGTGCCTACATCGGCAAATCTTGTACCGCTTCTCACCATTTCTGCCACTGCAGAAAGTCTTGTATCCAAAAACATTTTTACTCCTAAAACAAATCCCCCTGTATTTCAAGGGGGAATTTCTTTTACTCAGCCTTTTCTGCTAAAAACTTATTGATTTTCTCAACAAGGTCATCAGCATCTACGCCGTGAACAAAGCAAGCCTGCTCAAGAGTTTCGCCCCTTGCGGACGGGCAGCCGAGGCAATGCATTCCCATTTCAAGAAAGAAGGGAACTGTCTCTCTTGCGTTGTCAAGAATTTCACCGATATTCATATCTTTAGTAACCTGAAACATAATTTATTCTCCTTTTGAAACTGAAATTGTAACATCTTTTTCATTTACGGAAATTGTCTTTGAAAGATCTGCCACGATGTCTTCGCCGATAGTGAGCACATCGGCAAGAAGCTCATTTGCAATATAGTCCTTCTTTTCGTTCAACGCCGTAAGTACAAATTCGTCAGCAGTGTTTATTGATGCCGCAATGTGCTGCTCAACCTGATAACCTGCCTCCTTACGAAGAAGCTGGCACTGACGGATAATATCACGCACTGCGCCGTCTTTGAGAAGTTCTTCCGTGAGTACAACGTCAAGAGCAAGAACGCAATCGCTGCCAAATTCGGCTGATACAATACCCGCCTTTGTCTTTGAGTTAACGGCAAATACAGAAGCGTCAAATTTTTCATCCCAACCGGGAACTGCAACCTCACCGCCTGCAATAACGGCTTCTGTGACTGCTTTCATCTCATCGGCAGAAAAATTTTCAAGGGTTTGCTTCATCTTGTTAACATTCTGCTTAAGAACCGCGCCGGCCACCTTAAAGTTAACCGCACAGTATTTATCTTCAAGAAGATTTGCGTCAGCGATATACTCAATATTTCTGATATTAAGCTCATCAAGAATATTCTTCTCAAAAGTTTTGATTTTATCAGCTTTATCTTTGTCACAGCAAACAAAAAGTTTATTAAGGGGCTGACGAACCTTAATCTGCTGTTCGTTACGAAGGCGCATTGCAACGGCAATTACGTCTCTTGCAAGAGCAGTTTCTTCAATAATTCCGTCATCCTCAAAGCCCTCTATAACAGTCGGCCAATCGCTCAAGTGAACAGATTCAGCTGAGTTCGGCTCGCAAACCTTAATAAGCTTCTGCCAAATGTACTCTGTCATAAACGGAATTACGGGAGCCATTACCTGAACGCAGGTTTTAAGAGCAGTAAAGAGGGTCCAGTAAGCAATCATCTTATCCTGCTCGTCTTCCGTTTTCCAGAAGCGGCGGCGGTTTGTTCTGATATACCAATTTGAAATATCGTCAACAAAAACCTCAAAGTCTTTAATAAGAAGATAAACCTTATAATCGTCCATATAGCCTTGAGCCTTTGTTATAAACTCATTGGTTCTTACAATTAACCACTTGTCAGTAGCAGTCATACTGGCTTTATCAGGCTTATAATCCGTAAATACGGGCTTATCTATCTGAGCGTATGTGTCAAAGAATGTGTAAATGTTCCAGAAGGAAAGCATTTTTCTTCTTGCTTCATCGCCGAGATTAAAGCCGAAGCGAACGTCATTGGTGTTCGGAGCGCCTGCATAAAGATAACGAACCGTATCCGCACCTATTTTTTCGGCAGCCTCGTCAAATTTAATCATAAAACCTGTTTTTGAGAATTTAGAGCCGTCCTCTGCAACAACGGCGCTGTTTGTAACAACGCGCTCATAAGGCGCTCTGTCCTCTAAAACGGTACTCATAAACAGCATTGAATAGAACCAAAGACGAACCTGCTCGTGCATCTCTGTAACCCATTCGGCAGGGAAATTCTTTTCCCACTCTTTTCTGTCGGTAAAGTAGCCGAAGGTTGAATAAGGCACAATACCTGCATCAAGCCAAACGTCGCCGATTTCAGAAACACGGGAAACCTCTTTTCCGCAATGGGGACATTTGATTTTAATTTCATCAACCCACGGTCTGTGAAGCTCGGGAAGAGCATCAACCATAGCAGGGTCAACAGCTTTTTCACGAAGCTCGGCTTTTGAACCGATAACCGTTACCTCACCGCAGTCGCAGGGATAGAACGGAAGCGGGAGACCGTAATAACGCTTACGGGAAATATTCCAGTCGCCCATATTGTTGAGCCAATCGTTCATTCGCTTACCGTTTGAAGCAGGCTCCCATTTAACTGAATTTGCATTCTTAATAAGTCTGGGTTTAAGCTCTTCCGTGCGGATATACCACGCAGGAACAAGCCTGAACACAACCTCAGATTTACAGCGCCAGCAAACAGGGTAGCTGTGCTCATGGGGCTCAACTTTATAAAGCTTGTTATCTGCTTTAAGATGTTCAAATACCTCGTCGGCAACTGTGTGACTGTCTTTACCTGTCATCCAGCCAAAGCCGTCAAGATAAATACCCATATCGTCAATAGGCATAACCTTAGGTAATCCTAAACGCTCGCCAAGTTCAAAGTCTTCAACACCGCAGCCGGGGGCAATATGAACAACGCCCGTACCTTCGTCAGCCGCAACATCTTCCCAAGCAACAACCTTGTGTTCGATGCCTGCCTGTGCAGGAATATCGGGGAAGCAAGTGTCGTAATGAAGACCTACAAGCTCTTCACCCTTAAGAGCACGAACAACCTCAAGCTTATCGTCACCGAGATATTTAATAGCGTTTTTAGCAAGAATAAGAGTTTTTTCGTCACTTTTTATTTTAACTTCAACATAGTCAATTTCGGGATTTACCGCCAAAGCTACATTTGAAGAAAGAGTCCACGGAGTTGTTGTCCAAACAAGAATTTTTGAATTGAGTTCTTCTAACGGAAGCTTAAAGAACACTGAATTATGGGTCATCAGCTTATAAGAACCTGTCATTTCATGCTCGGAAAGAGAGGTTCCGCAGCGTGGGCACCACGGCATAGGTTTGTATTCACGCTTAATCCAACCGTTATCATCGCAAACCTTTAAGAAATGCCAAATACCCTGAATGTTAAGGTCAGTATTTGTGTAATATGAATTATCCCAATCCATCCACTGACCGAGTCTCTTTGACTGCTCTGTAATGATGCCTGAAAAATGCTTTACACGGTCAACGCACTGACGCGTAAACTTGTCCATTCCGTAATCTTCAATATCTTTTTTAGTTTTAAAGCCGAGCTGTTTTTCAACCTCAACCTCAACCCAAAGGCCCTGCGAGTCAAATCCGTTTTGTCTGCGGCAGTCATAGCCTCTCATTGATTTATAACGGATGAAAATATCCTTTATACTTCTGCCCCACGCATGGTGAACACCCATGGGGTTATTTGCCGTAATGGGTCCGTCAAGGAAACGGAACATTTTGTTGCCTTTATTTTTTGCAACAAGCTTGTCGTAATATTTCTCTTCTTCCCAGAGCTGCATAATTTCATGCTCAAGGTCAATAAAGAAATTCTTTTCTTCTGCCACTGTATTTCCACCTTTCATAGTATTACCATAGCCTTTCCGGCTACAAGTTTTTAAACATCACATTTAATCCTTTCGTAGCCGGACAAGGCGTGATGGTAATTTAGTCCATCTCAAAATTTGTCTCGCACAAATTTTGAGGGACACACAATTTAATAGCGTGACTTTTTCACGCTATACCCATAATTTTACTAATATATTATACACTAATAATATAAGATTTCAAGTATATATTACAAAATACAGTCAAATTATTTTGCAAAAACATAAAAAAAGGCGGCTATTTTGCCGCCTTAAGATACTTTTCTTTTGTTGCCAGTCCGCCCCGTATATGCCGTTCGGATTTATTGATATCAAGTATTTCTCTTACCTGCCTGTAAAGAACGGGATCATATCTTTTAAGTCGAGATGAAACGTCTGTATGTACCGTACTTTTGCTTATTCCGAACTGTCTTGCAGCAGAGCGCACGGTAGCCTTATTTTCAACTATATATTCACCTAAAACAATTGCTCTTTCCCTTGATGTGTCTATCATAATCTTCCTCCTTGTCGGTCAGTAGAATATATGACAAGTAAGGAAAAAATATTACAAGACAAAGCACAATTTATGCTCTGTCTTGCGATAGATTATTTAATTGAATTTTAGTTTATAAGGTTGCCTCAAGTTTGGTCATAAGGTTTTCGTTTCTGATAGCAGAAACGTTATTGATATAAAGAACCGTGTCAATATTCTTTTCGAGAACCACCTCAGAAATACTGCCTTTATAATGGCGGTAGTCAATAATATAAACCGTTTCGTAATTTTCAACCAAGAACGGAACGAGTGAATTTGCAAAGGATTCTTTAACGATCATAATAGAAGAACCGTCGGTAATTTGCGGATTATTTATTTCGGTATACGGATTATCCCCTGCTATAAAGCAACTGTATTTAACCGCCGCAGGATATTTTGTAACGTCGTTAACTATCGGCCAGGAAATCTTTTGACCCTTAGAGTCAATATAAAACATAGTAGCCGAAGAATTGGGCTTATAGGCGTAAATCGTATCCGGATTGGATTTAAGCTCCGGAATTTTGCCCGTATCATTATAAAAAGTGCCTAAAAATCCGTCAAACTCAACCTTTTCATATTTGTCAAGAGAATTGGCGGTAATGCCTGCAATGTTTGCAAATTCACAGTATGAGTAGTAAGCACCCAGCTGAGTCCAATGGTGGTCGGTATTGAAATAAATATACTCGCTTCTGTGGCTCATAAGCGTTTTAAAAATCGGCACTTGAATAATATTATCGCTGAGACCGCTGTTAATGTAATCAATAGCCTTGCCTTGATCTGAACTGTTAATATTTCCCATATAATCATCGGGCAGAGTAATTCCTATACTTGTAGGAACTATCATATCGTAAACCTTTGCTTTACCTGACAGCTTTTCCGCCAAAGTGTTCATAGATGAAATATATCTATTTGCCTGCGGTTGACTGAAATTATAATACTCAAACGCCCTGTTGCCTACAACAAATACCGCTCCGATGCTTTGAGAATCACCCGCCGCGTCGATTTTATCATATTTTTCTTCAGTGGTGGGTTCCGTAACAGTAACATTTGGGTCATATTCGTCGGGAATATCGTCACCCTTTTGAACCTCACCGTGAATTTTAACGGTATCGTCCTTTGCTGACTTTATTCCGTAATAGCTTTGAATTTTAGAGTTTAAGGAAATAATGCCTTCACGCCCCGGGTAACTGTCGGAATACCAACTGTTAAAGCCGTCAAAAAAGTCACCTGATGTGAGAGAAGCAAATGTAATTTTCGGAAATTCTGCAAGCTTACGCTTTTCGGAAACCGACTCTTTCGGTCTTAACGGGATAATTGCACCGATAACTCCGATTATCGCTATTGTGAGAGCAAAAGACGCCATTTGATAAAGAACAAATTTGCCTTTATTGCTCGGTTTTCTTCTGTTATTTCTTTTCATATTTTCCTCCGATTAAAATTGGAAATACAAAAACGGATTGTAGCTGCTGCCGACAATATTTATAAGCGAAAGAATTATCAGCACGGGCGGCAAAGCAACCGATAAAGCGCCGTACAGTAAAGAGAAGTTTCTTTTTTCGGTATCATTAAACTTAATCTTCTTTGCAATAAAGGATACCAACGGCGTGCAGGCAATAATTGCCGCTAAAATGAAAATCAGATTGCCCTTTAAAAGAGTGACAGTTTCAAAATCGTTTGCAGCATTTTTATTAAGGCAGAACATTCCTTTTAGCACCGAAGCCATAACCGACATATTCTCAAATTTGAAAAGCACCCAGCCGAAATAAACTATAAAAAGCAAATAGAGATTTGAAATAACGGGAAGCTTTTGAAGAGCTTTTCCGAAGAACAATTTTTCAAGAGCAATAAACACGAAGAAATAAAGCCCCCAAAGAACATAGTTCCAAGATGCTCCGTGCCAAAGCCCCGTAAGTGCCCAAACTACGAACAAATTAAATATCGTGCGACCGTTCCCCCTTCTGCTTCCGCCAAGTGGGAAATAAACATAATCTCTGAAAAATGTGCCGAGTGAAACGTGCCATCTTCTCCAAAATTCGGAAACAGAACGGGAAAGATAAGGATAATCAAAGTTCTCTTTATATTCAAGTCCTATCATTTTGCCCATTCCTATTGCCATATCCGAATATGCTGAAAAATCAAGGTAAATTTGCATTGAGAACATGAGCATTCCGAGCCACAGAGAAGCCGCCGATTTTTTGGACACAATACTTACGGCTTCCGCCGAATTTATAAGCGAATCCGATACAACAAACAGTTCAAACAGCTTGCCGCACATATTTGCGACAACGGCTTTTTTAGCAAGTCCTACGCAAAAACGGTTTATTCCTTCATGAATTGAATTAACGTTGGTCCTTCTTGAAAGAAGCTGAAGCTCAACGTCTTTGTACCTTACAATAGGCCCTGCTATGCATTGATGAAAAAGGCTTGCATAGAGAAGTACTATTCCGTATTTCTTTTGCGCTTTAACATCGCCCCTGTAAACATCAATAACATAAGAGAGAAGCTGAAATGTGTAAAAAGAAATTCCTATCGGCAGTATGATATTCGGTATTTTTTCAGGTACGCCGAATATTCCTTGGAAATTCAGCAAAGTAAATCTGCCGTATTTAAAAATACCTATTATTCCTAAATTTACTATGCAGGTAAGAACAAGAATAAGCCTTTTCTTATCTCTGTTTTGCTCAATAAGCAGGGCAAAAAACCAATCGCAAAAGGACATAAACAAAAGTAATAAAATATATACGGGCTCGCCCCACGCATAAAACACAAGTGAAAAGACAAGCAAAACCGTATTCTTTTGTTTAATATCTTTCGCAAAAAAATATGCTAACATACATAGCGGAAAGAAAACGCATAAAAAATTAAGGCTCGCAAAAACCATTTATATACTAACTCCCAAAACTAAATTTCAATTACGCCTCGACTTATGGGCGAACAAATAAAAACATTTTTATAACTCATTTTAAGCTCATTAAAGCACATTTCCGCCTTTTGATTATCGGAAAACAGACCGAAAACAGTAGGGCCGCTTCCGCTCATAAGGCAGGCGTCTGCACCGTTTTTGCGCATAATGCTTTTTATGTACGGTCTTTCGGGAACTTCAATTGCCTGCTCAAAAACATTTCCGCACTTTGAACATATTGCCTCATAATCGCCCCTTGAAACCGCTTCCAGCATTCCTGCTGTGTCAAGATGGCGAAGTCTCGGAACAGAATCAAGCATTGCGTACGCTTCCTTTGTGGATACATCCTGCTCGGGCTTTACGATTATAATTTTACAGTCGCTCAAATTCTTTACGGGGGCAATAACATCACCCGTATTCAAAACAACTGCCGTGCCGCCCGTAAGGCTAAATGGAATATCTGCTCCGACCTTTGCACCGATTTCACAAAGCTCAAAGTTTGAAAGATTTGTACCGTATATTTTATTTAAGCAGTAAAGAACAGCCGCACCGTCGGCACTGCCCCCTGCAATTCCTGCCGCCATAGGAATATTTTTACCTATTCTTATGGTTATTCCCCTCTGGCTTATTTCCATTGCATCGAAAAATTTCTCTGCGCACTTGTAAGCAATGTTTGTTTCGTCCTTTGGCATATCGGCTGAATCGGATTCAATAAGGATTTTTCCAACTCCGTTCCTTTGAACGTCAACCGTGTCGTAAAGGTCAACAGACTGCATTACCATAAACAGACTGTGGTAGCCGTTATCAAGTTTTTTTATCATATCCAGCATTAAATTTAATTTTGCGGCTGCTCTGACTGTCATAATCAAACCTCCTCAGTAATGCTGATTTGTACCGGTAAACGGTTCTGAAACAGCGTTATATTGCTAAACCCTGCGTCAAATGCAGATTTATAGGCTTCGGGAATGCCTTTTGCCAAATCAGAGGCATAATGAGCATCTGAGCCCACAGAAACCAATTTACCGCCCAGCTCTTTAAAGCGCTTAACAATGTCGGTTTCAGGCTGAAGCTTATTAAGCTTTTGGCGAAGCCCTGCCGAATTTATTTCAAGAGCTATATCCTTTTTGGCAATAAGACTTAATATTTCGTCTATCTCATTTTTATACCCGTTTAAATCAACACTTATTCCCGATTTTGCAAAAAAGTATCTTAAAGGATAGGTTAGATGCGCGAGAACATCAAAATTGCCCCATTCGCACATACTTTTCATTTCAAAAAAATATTCCTTCAAGAATTTATGTACCTCTTCTTCGGTAAATGAATCGGAATAATACGGGTCAAAGCCGTTGCGAAGATTGTGAATTGAGCCCAGCACCACATCAAACTTTTGTGAATTTAAAATCCGCTCGGCAATTTCAGGCGCATAGTTCGGCTGACCCAGTTCAATACCGTTGAGAACAAGAAATCTTCCGCGAAAGGCAGATTTAACTTTTGCAATTTCAAAAAAAGTCTGAAATACCGCTTTTTCGTGAGCATAGTCATTTACACAGCGATCAACCTCACAATGGTCTGTAAATGCAATTGCCCGCAAATTATTAAACTCTGCTTTTTCACAAATGAAGGTAGCCGAGTGATTACCGTCATAAGAATTGTCCGTATGAACATGAAAATCTACGATATGACTATACATTTTTCTGCCTCTATTTTAAAATTCCTGTAAATTTAATTGCCCTCTTTGAAGAAGGTGAATATGTTATCTTGTAGGGGTCGGTGCCCACACCGACCCGTTAGTTTGTGCATTATTTGAATTTGTTTCGGGCAGGCATTGAAACCTGCCCCTACGTTTATACCTCTTTTTTCTTCCTGTTACCTATTACAAAAACAACAGCAGCAAATGAAAGCATTACAGCACTTGAACAAAGCCTTATTGAGGTATATCCGCTTGTTTGAGGGATATTTACAGTGTTATCATTATTAGT
>JAFLUN010000051.1 GCA_022508785.1 Oscillospiraceae bacterium | reverse complement strand
TTTCAATAAGGCGCATAGCGCCGTCATTCAACGTTTCGGTGGGAGACCCAACTCCCACCGAAAAACGGAAGTGGAATCCGCCGCCTACAGAGGCGGAGGACATCTTTTGTTTAGTTATATTTTAATACTTTTATCTGCTTTTTTCAATAAATTTATTAAATAAATTTTGTTAAATTCAATAAATCAAATGTTTTATTATTGTTTGTTATTGCCATATATTTGTTTTTTGATTTTTGATATAATTTTATAATAAAACATAGTTGGAGATTGTATTATGGAAAAGTTTAAAATCAGTTTTGAATACTCTGCAAACGGCGTAAACTACGAAAGTCATCAGTTTGAAACAGATCATTACTCAATGTTTACTGTTGCGAATAAGGATCACATAAAAATCACAGTAAATACAAAGGGAGTATCTCTTGATAAACTTAAATTCAAAATGACGGTACCCTTTAATTTTGATACTAACGACAGAGTATTTTTAAACGGTTACCAGTCGTGGACCGACTGCCGTGAATATTTTATTGACGAGAAAGGCGTTAATATGACATCCCCTCGCCTCGCTCCCCTGCTTTTCACGCCTCTCGGCGCTTCGGGCGACTATAACTTTAAAAAATACGATTCACGCAAAGGCGTTTTCCACGGTTATTCCTACGCATATGTAAGGAACGGTGAAACCGTTAATCTTTTCGGCTCCCTTTCGGAGCGCTTCGGCTACACAATAATAAATACAGTTTGCCCTGAGAATAAAATAGTGTTTGAAAAAGAGCTTGAGGGCGTTGCAATACACGGCGAATACATTCTTATGGATATTGTCCACTTTAAAGGCACTATGGATGAAGTATTTGACAAATATTTTGAAGTGATGCAAATAGAAAAGCCGAAAGCAAAGCGTGCAAACGGATACACTACCTGGTACAACTACTATGCAAATATCAACGAAAATATTGTTATAACAGACCTTGAAGCGCTTTCCAAGGTTGACGCAGAAATTGACTTTTTCCAAATTGATGACGGGTTCCAGACTGCTGTCGGCGACTGGTTACATATTGACAGCAAGAAATTCCCCAACGGAATGAAATATATTGCGGACCGTATTCACGAAAAAGGTATGAAAGCAGGGCTTTGGCTGGCCCCCTTAGGTGCGCAGTACCATTCAAAGGTTGCAAAAGAGCATCCTGAATGGCTTATTAAAGATAAATTCGGCAAGCCCGTTAAATGCGGCTTTAACTGGAACGGATTTTACGCTCTTGATATCCAAAACTCCGGCGCAAGGGAATATATTCAGCACTTCTTCGACGTGGTATTAAACGAATGGGGCTATGATATGGTAAAGCTTGACTTCCTTTATGCTGCGGCAATAGTTCCCGGGTATAACAAGTCAAGAGGTCAGCTTATGTGCGAGGCTATGGACTTTATCAGAGAATGTGTGGGCGACAAGCTGATTCTCGGTTGCGGTGTACCGTTAGCCCCTGCATTCGGCAAGGTGGATTATTGCAGAATAGGCGCGGATATGGGTCTTGAATGGATCCCCAAGCTTGACATTCAGCGTGAGGGTGTTTCTACGAGAGCAACCTTAGGAAATACCGTTTTCAGAAGAGGGCTTGACGGCAGAGCCTTCCTTAACGATCCTGACGTTTTCCTGCTTCGTGACGATAATATGAAAATGACCCCTGAGCAAAGAAAAACGGTTGCGCTTATTAACAGAATATTCGGCAGTCTCCTGTTTACGTCGGATAACGTTGACGATTACGACGGTGAAAAAATGCAAACTCTGTTGCAGGTTTTCAACGGCAAAAAGCCTGAACCGATTTCTGCGGAATTTGTGACAAACGATTTATTGGAAATCGTGTATATGGACGAAAACGGCAATCAAAGACTTTGCTTTAATATTAAAACAGGTGAAATTTATTGATATTTAAGTGAACGAACATAAAAAAGCAGGATTTTAAATCCTGCTTTTTTATGATGAATAATCCTGCCCTAAACGGCGAATGCATATTTCCACCTCGACGGAATACTGACTGTTTGTCATTATTTCGCTGAGGTTTTTTTCTTGCGCTCGGAACTTTTCGGGATAGTAAATGTAAATCAACCTCGAAAACCCGAGCGGATCTGCTTTTTCTTGCCGGTAAAGCTTTCTGCAAAGCGCCTCAATGTCGCTTTTTATTTTCTCCTCCGCACACTCTTTCATAGCATCAACTTCCGTCTGCGTTGGATTGTAAACCGTTTCGCTGTCTATCTCAGCAAGGTCGGCCTTAATTTTTACTTTAAAGAAAAACTGCGGATTTTCGGAAGAATAATCCACTTTTTTCTTTGTACTGTTTTGAATAACACTTATTGAAGCAGGCACTCCGTTATATGAAAAATCCACCGCTCCCCTTCTTGCACAGTTGCAAAGGAAATTTAGTGAAGCTGTTTCTTCCTCGCTTAAATTGCAAACCAACTTACCTTCCTTAAAAACAGCAGTGCCTTTTGAGGTTATTTCTTTTTTCTCTTTTCCTTCAAAAGTTGAAATAATCGGCATATAAAACGATGCTCCTGCGCTCTTGTAATGGTTTACAAGATCACAAAGGGTTATTGAAGAAACGGACATATCCTCCTCAGATGTCATAAGAATGTCTTCTATATTTCTTGAAACTACGGTAGTTTCACCTGAGGCATCTTTAAAAAAGTCCTCAGCCCTCCCTTGGACAGTCGCTATTTGCACAGTAGGATAATTTTCAGAACCCCGTATAAAAAAATCAAGAGACGGCATTATTCCTTTTTCTGCAAGCTTTTTGCCTATAACAATTACTCTGTTCTGTGATAATACGGGGGTTTTACCGTCAATAGCATAAGCGCTTTTTATTGCAGAACTTACGGTTTTACCGCTGAGTGTACGCAAATTCATTACGGGTTTTGCCGTTCCGTCGGCATTTGAATAGTTTTCTGTATTTATTATCTCCAAAGTAACCGTATATGTGCCGTCGTCATTTATATCAATCCCCACGCCCTGCACGATACTTCTGTTGCTTATATCGTCTTTAAAGGTATTTCTGTTGAGTATTGCTCCCAAACAAACAATGCAGGTTAAAATAATTACTGCTTTGCGCATTTTCGTCTTCTCCTCATAATCAATTCCACAATCGCTAAAATCGGAACGGATATTAAAATTAAAACAAATTTAACTGACGACGTGTCGATAATATTAAATCTTTCAACGCTTCCCGAAATCAGCATACACACTAAAGCCAACAATACGCCCGTAACTGCTATTACGGTAATTTTATTAACTCCGAAAGCCTCGGAAATAAGTTTAGCCTGAAGAAAAATAAGAAGAGAGGTTTTAAGAAAAGCGCAAATAATCCACAGGCCCGTAATTATTGCGCCGAGTCCTCTGAAAAATGAAAAGCGTGCCATTGAAGCAATTGCGTAAACGGGGAAAAGCTGTGCGTCCGAAAACGCACCGAGAATTGTCCCCTCAAAAAAGAAGACTATTGCCGTAATTACTGACTGTGATATTCTCCATACCAGGAAGCCTTTTTTATGATTTCCTGTAACAAACGGAAACAAGGCGGCTATAACCGCATATTCGACTGTTCTGCCTGTTGAGTTCAGGGAAGCTTTTACAACGGGTAAAACTCCGTTATAAAACGGCGGAGTTAAGTTAAGCAGGTCTGTTTTTTTCCACAGTGCAAAAAAAATAAACGATAAGGACAGCAGTATGGGAGCTATAAATATTACTGCACTTCTGGCTATCGGCTCAATGCCGAGATATGCACTGTAGCAACAAAAGATAACAACAAGAAGGAGTAAAAATTTAGCGTCAGTTTCGGGAAATACAACCGTACCTGCAAAGAGGTCAAGACGTGACACTGTTGAAACCGAAAAATAAAAGAAAACTATTGAAAAAATAACTGCCTTTATTTTGTTAAATGTCCCGAAGGTTTTTTGATTCTCTCCGCCGTACTTTTTGTTAAGAATATAAACGGGAATATAAATCAGTGTACCGAAAATAATGCAAAACAGAGTAAGAATCATCTTATCCGAAGCGGTAATATCCTCAGTATATTCGGGAATATACGTAAGCGTTGTTAAAAGACGTGTTAAAATCAATATTGAATAGAATTGAAATACCGTAACTTTTGAATTCATTATTTATCAAGCCTATCTGTCTGTAATCTTTTTGTGCCGAGCTTTCGCCAATCGGCACGGAAAAGTAAATCTCTCCAAGCTCCCGTTTTCGTAGGCGACAAGGGAGACGTAAACGGTACTTTGTACGGTGAAATAGAGGCCATATTTATAACAACAACCGCAAATACAAGCATTATTCCGAAAAATCCAGAAACACCGCCGACTACTATAAGCACAGCACGAAGTAATGACGAAATATCGTAAAGGGACGGAATAACAAAGGAACTTACTGCGGCCATGCCCATAACTATCAGCATAGGGGCTGCAACAATGCCTGCGCTGACTGCGGCATCGCCAATGACGAGAGCTCCGACAATTGACACTGCGTTTCCGATACTTCTCGGCATTCTCAGACCCGCTTCTTTTACTATTTCAAATACAGTGTGCATTGTCAGCACTTCTATCATTACCGGCAAAGGCACAAGGCTTTCCTGAAGACATATATCAAAAATCATCGTTTCGGGAATCACCTCTTGGTGAAAGGTGCAAATTGCAACGTAAAATCCGGGAAGAAAAATTCCTATAAAAAATGCAATAATTTTAAGCATTCTGATTGCAAATGCATAATAAGGCTTTTTCAGATAGTCGTCCAAAGAATGAAAATTTTCGATAAAAATATGCGGTACGAAAAGCGCGTAAGGAGTGCCGTCGGTTATTATTCCGATTTTTCCCTCTGAAAGCTTCGCCGTTAAAACGTCAGGTCGCTCGGTACTCCCAACGCCCGAAAACAGCGACGGAATTTCACTTCCGAGAAACGGTTCAAGATACCCTGAACCTAAACACACGTCAAAGGTTGCCTTTTTAATTTTCTTTTTAACCGACGCTACCGTTTCTTCATTTGCCCTGTCAGATAAATAGGCAACGCACACCCTCGTTTTACTCGTTGTGCCAACCTCTATAATCTCGGTTTTTAAGACCGGAGTGCGTATTCTTCTTCTAATCAACGCCACGTTATCCTTAAAGCTTTCGGAAAATCCCTCTTTTGACCCTCGCTCCTGTGTTTCGGAGTCAGGCTCGCTTATTGACCTTTGGGGGAATTTCTGTACGCCGAATAAAACGGCTCTTGAAGATCCCTCAACGAACATTAAAAGATTGCCCGAAAGCATCTCACGGATAGTAGCATTCAGTTCAAACTGAATAGATTTATCAATACTGCCCGAAATGTTATTTGATGCGGTTTCAAGCACTCTTTCGCCGTCCGGTAGTTCTTTATAATGCCCTCTTAAAATCGGAATCATTATCTGCTCTGTAAGTATCTCGTTATCACACATACCGTCAAGCATTACGAAACCGAATTTAACTCCGTCCACCTCGTTTGAGCGGTATTTCACGTCAAATGAAGGGTTAAGTTTTGATTTGAGATATTTAAAATTCTCTGAAACCTCAAGCTTTACGGGAACTTTTTCGTCTTGTTCGATATTCGGAACGGTTATTTCGTTTATTTTTTCTCTATACCAATTATTCATTTTTTTCACCATTCTGTTTTTTCCCCGTTTTTTTTGTAATATTCAGAGATTTCGTGTGAAAAATATGTTCAGGTGATTATTTATGTTTGTTACAATTATCCGCACACTTATTCTTTATTTTACGGTAATTTGCGTTGTAAGACTTATGGGAAAAAGGCAAATCGGCGAGCTTCAGCCGTCGGAGCTGGTAATTACTCTGCTTTTGTCCGAAATTATTGCTATGCCTATGGAAAATAACGACATTCCGCTGATTTCAACAATAATACCCGTAATGATTCTCGTAACTCTTGAAATTATTACGTCTGCAATAAGTATGAAAAGTCTTAAATTCAGATTTTTGGTTCAGGGGCACCCAATAATCATTATCCGCAACGGAGTTTTACAGCAAAAAGAAATGAAAAAACTGCGCCTTACCATTGACGATATTCTTGAATCGTTAAGACAAAAGGATATTTTTGATATATCCCTTGTAGCCTACGGAATAATTGAGACAAACGGAAAAATGAGCGTAATGCTAAAGCCCGATTATGAAACTGTTACAAACAAAAACGCAGAAATTAAAGTACAGGACAGCGGTATTCCCTGCGTTGTAATTACAGACGGACAAATTGAAAGAAGCTCCTTCGGCGACTGCAATATGACAGACGAAAAACTGAAAAAAATTATCAAAAAGCAAAATATTGACGTTGGCAACACCCTTCTTATGACTTTGGATAAATCGGGCAAATCAGTTGTAATAGAGAAAAATATATAACTAAACGAGAGATGTCCCCCGCCTCTATAGGCGGCGGGTTCCACTTTCGTTTTTCGGTGGGAGTACTTTTCTCCCACCGAAACGTTGAATGACGGCGCTATGCGCCTTATTGAATGGGGGATTTTAATGAATAGAATAATCGTTTCAGTAATTGTGCTTTTGTCGGTTGTGGGCATTGCAACGTTTAGTGTGATGTCCCTTGACGCCTCTTGCGAAAGGCTGGCTGAAAGCCTTGACGAAATTAAACAGACTGCCGAAGCGGGTGACAGTGAAAAAGCTGTAGAGCTGACTGAAAATATTCTCGATGTTTGGGAAAAGCAAGAGAAAAAAATATCACTTTTAATTGACCATGGCGAAATTGACGAAATTGAGAAAATAATAAAAAGCCTTTCCGTATATGCCCGTCAGGACAATATGGAAAGACTTGAAGAAAAATCGTCTGTTGCGGCGGAAAGAGTACGCCATATAAAAGATAAAGAAAAAGTGTCACCTCAGAATGTTTTTTAGTAACTCATCGGTATCTTTGATATTCACACGCTTTGAAATTACACAGGTTTTGCGCTTTTGACGGCCCTTGTCCGTATTGTAAGCGCCGTGCTCTTTTTCATCTGTAAAGAAAATTCCGTAGGACGAAGTAACAACCGTACCGTCGGAAAGCAACACGTTTCCGCAATAGCCCGTGTCGGCATTGGCAACGAGTGAAGGCTCGTTTTGCTTCGGTAAATACGTATGGGCGAGTTTTATTCTGTACTGCCCCTCACGAAGATTTACAATATCGTCAAAGGTGCCCACCCAAGCGACTAAGCCCTCGGAATACCAATTATGCTCGCCTAAGTTCTTGCGCTGTTTTTTCACTTCTCTTTTTGAAAGAATTATTGAGCGGAATGTAATATAAAGCCTGCCGTCGGGTAAATAAACCGCTTTGTGCCGTTCCCCATTCAGAGCAGTTGGCAGGAATTTGGGCTTTGACCAGGTTTTGCCCTCGTCGTCGGAAACAAACAGAATGGAATTGGAGCGCTTTTTATTTGCCCTTGCGATAAGGCAAATTCTGTCCCCATATCCTTTGTCTGAGCGGATAGCGCAAACCTCGCAAACACCCATTTTCTTTTCGGTTTCTCGGTAATCGGAAAGGTATTTTTCGGGCGTTGACCATTGCATTTTACCGTTTTCAAATGTCAAAACGGTTTTATAGTTTACAAAATGGTTGTCGTGAAAAATCCCCAGCCATTTATCGACAAATTCCCCGTTTTCTTTAAGATGTATAAGGCTTGCCATTGAAACTATGGGGCAAACGGGAAAACTGCTGTCCTTATCAAAAAAGCGTTCAAATTCAGACCAGGTTTCTCCGTCATCATCGGACACAGAGCAGTTAAAGCCGAGAGGTGTGGGAGTAGAGGGCCATTTGGGATTTCCTGAAATCAAAATCAGCTTTTCACTTCCGTCTGTAAATTTAAGTCTGAATACGGTAGGCGTTTCAAGAGAATTTGCCCAGGAAGCAGGCGTATTTTTAAGCCCGTCGGTGTAAGTTACTCCGCCGTCGGTGCTTCTTTTAGCGATTATTTTGCCCTTCCCGTGCCCTTCGGGATAAAAAGTTAAAATGTTACCGTTGTTAAGCAGTATACTGTCGGGGTGTCCCAAATATGCCTTACTGTCATCAACTGTAGAAATTCTGTATAAATAGTCAAACCGAGGGTCTATACCCCTCGGTTTAATCGACAAGTCTATTTGAGGAATTGTATAATACTTTGTTTCGTTAGATTTAGAAAATGAAAACATAGCAAACCTCATTTTTGTTTTGTTGTTATTTTAAACTGTCAAGTCTCTGCTTTGCAATATAAGCTGCTCCGAGCATACCTGCTTTATTTCTGAGCTGTGCCTTTTCGAGTTTTACGCTCTGATAATTTACGCCCACACGAGAAATGAGCTTTTCACGGATATGATTTACTAAAAGCTCCTCGGACATTATTCCGCCGCCGAGAACGATAAGGGGCGGATTGAAAATATAGCTCAACGAAACAAGGCCGTTTACTATTTCATTCTCCCAATCGTCAAGGGCCTGTTTTATAAATGGGTGCTCCAGCTTTTCGGGCTCAAAAATTTCTCTGCCCGATACATATCTTCCGAAATGCTCTGAAACTCTGTCCGTAAGAGCGCGGCATGAAGCATAAGCCTCATAACAGCCTTTTCTTCCGCAGGTGCATTCAGCACCGCCTGCGTGAGTGAGCATATGCCCAAATTCCCCTGCCGCTGATTTAGCTCCTCTTAAAATGTCACCGTTAAGGTAAATTGCACCGCCTACACCCGTGCCATACGTAAGGCAAATGAAATAATCCGAACCTCTGCCTGCGCCGAAACGAGCCTCGCCCAAACCTGCACAGTTAACGTCATTGTCAACTGCAACGGGAACGCCGAAACGGCTTTCAAAAATACCTCTCATATCGGTATCCGAAAATCCGGGAATGTTGTCGGTACCGTAAACAATGTAACCTCTTTCAAAGTCAACCTGACCTGCCGTGCTTATGCCGATAGCATCATACTTTCCCTGATACTCCGCCATAACGCCCGAAAGATTTTGCAAAACCGTTTTGGCATTTGCCTCTTCACCCTCATTTGCAGTCGGCATCTCGTTTGATTCGAGAATTTCAAAATCCTCGCTTACAAGGCCGTATTTAATTGCCGTGCCTCCGATGTCAAAAACTAAAATTCCCATTTGAATTTCCTTTCATATTTTAACTTGATTTTTCTATTTTATTGCATCTGCAAATCTTTTCGTAATTTCCATTGGGCGTGTAATTGCCGTGCCCACAACAGCCGCATGAACACCTAAAGACAGGGCGGTTTTAAGCTGTTCGGGAGTCCAAATTCCGCCCTCTGCTATAACGGGGCAGTCAAGCTCCTTTACATAACGCTCCATAAGGCTAAAATCTGGCAGTGAGTTACCTTTCGTATACTCCGTATAACCGCTCATTGTTGTTCCCACAATGTCAATTCCCAGCTCCCGTGCCTTCTTTCCCTCTTCAAAGCAAGAGGTGTCCGCCATAAACAACTGATTGGGAAATTTCTTTCTAACCTCAGTAAAGAACATTTCAAAAGACACACCGCCTGTCCTCAACCGGTTTGTTGCGTCAACTGCTATAATATCCACTCCGCATTCGTAAAGCTTTTCAACCTCACGAAGAGTGGGAGTGATATAAACGTCGGAATCGCTGTAAACCTGCTTAATTATGCCGATTATGGGCAAATCAACGGTTTTTTTGATTTCGGTAATGTCCTCCACGGTATTTGCCCGTATTCCCGCCGCTCCGCCGAGGCACGCCGCATAAGCCATTCTTGACATAATAAACGAGCTGTGCAGCGGTTCTTCTGGAAGGGCTTGGCAGGACACTATCAGCCCGCCTTTTATTCTTTCAAGAATCTCTTTACCTGTCAAACAAATTTCTCCGTCCTTTAAATATATATTAAAGTATACATTATTTTCTTTTTATAATCAATATAAATATACTAAAAAATTGCCTAATTCGTAAATGCAAACTTTAAAAATAAAAATTTACCAATTTTCTCTTGTATAATTCTTTAAAATAGTGTAGAATAGATACACTTATTGTAATTTTGTTTGCAAAGGATGTTTATCAATGGAAAACAATAACAAATCTCAAGCTGAAATTTACCGTGAGGAACGCAAAGAGCGCCTTGCAAAAGCAGCATCTAAAAAAGCTAAGAAAAATCCCGGTTTTTCTAAAGCTAAAAAAATCATCGGCAAAGTGATTGCAATTGTTTTGGCGGTTGCGATTGTTTTGGGTGCAGTCGGTGCAGTGCTCAACTTCTTCGGAGCTCCGCAGAAAGCGTTAAAAGTAAAAGTATCAGGCGACAAATCCTATTCATTCACTCTTGCTGAATTCAATTTCTTCTATTACACTGTATGGAATCAAATTGAAAACACCGCTTATCAGTATGAATACACTTATTCACAGTACTACGGTGAAGGCGCAGGCGTAATGGTTACAGGCTACGATTATACCAAATCCCCTGCCTCACAGGATTACAAAGACGATTACAGCAATTTTACCGGAATTACACTCGCTGACCTTAATGTCGAAAAGGCTACTTGGGCTGACGTTATGAAATACGCCGCAATAAGCCAGCTTATTCAGGTAAAGTACGGTGCAGAAAAGGCTAAGGAAGCAGGTCTTAGCATCACTCCCGAACAGCAGTCCGAAATTGATGAAAGCATCAAGTCTTATGCTGACACCGCAAGAGAAAACGACTATTCCACAAACAGATATCTCCGTCAAATGTTAGGTAACGGTGTTACGGAAAAGCTTCTCCGTGAAGTTTTAACGGCACAAACTCTTGCCAACTCTTATTTTGAAAAATATTCCGAAGATATTAAAAATTCTATAACAAAAGAAAAAATCGACGAAAAATATAACGCTTCCCGTGAAACTTATGATGTTGTAAGCCTTCGAGCTTACCCGTTTGCAGCCGAATATGACAAAGATGCAGACGACGCCGCTAAAGAAGAAGCACGCAAAAAGGCAAAGGCGGACGCTGACGCTTTCCTTGCAAGTATAGAAAATGAACAAACCTTTATTGAGCTTGCAAAAAAAGAGCTTCAAAAAGATAAAGACACTAAGGATAACGACCCTGATGCAACAACTGCATTGAAGAACGCTTATAAATCAAGCATTAAGTCAAGCATTTGTGAAGAGGCTGCAAACTGGGCATTCAATGCTGATACAAAAGTAGGCGACAGGAAGGTTTTTGCCGCTACGGAAGACGATTTCTTCGTTGTTATGCTTACAGTTACGGCTCATAAAGATACAACGTCTGCAGGAAACGACGTAAGACACATTCTTTTCAAATTCCCCGAAGCACAAAAGGATGCTGACGGTAAAGAAATTCCGATTACAGACGCTCAAAAGCAGACCGTACGCGAAGAAGCAGAAAAGGTTCTTGCTCTTTATAAAGCAAATCCCACTGAAGAGAATTTCATTAACCTTACTAAAGAGCATACAGACGACGTTGACAAAGATGGAAATCCCAATAACGGCGGACTTTATGAAGGTGTTGTAGCCTCGTCAAACTATGTTGAAGGATTCCTTGATTGGGCAATTGACGAATCAAGAAAACCCGGTGACGTTGAAATTGTTGAAACAACGTTCGGTTACCACATTATGTATTACGTTCAGTCGCAGGGTGAAACTTGGGAGCAGAACATAAGAGAAGAGATTCTTGCAAACGCTTCTGAAGACCTTATTGATGAAATTGACAACACCTTAGTTAAAACCGTCAATATGGATAACGCTCTTCTTAATTGGGCTTTCAAGCAGCAAACAAAGCACATTAACAGAACTGTTATTAACATTGCCAACAACTCCTAATATAGCATATAAACAAATAGTTTAACCTCCGCAAAAAGCGGAGGTTTTCTTTTAATCTACGTGAATAAATCTTATTTTTTTAACTCAGATGCATTAACAAAAGAAATTACAGTTTGAGTATACTGATCCAATTTGACCGGCAATGCTGAATGCCCGCCTAAAGTCAGTGACAACCGTAGGATTCGGCATGATTTCAATCATGCTGTATTTACAAGGCTGATTGAAGGTGTGGTCGTCATCGGAGAGTATCTGCAGAACCCTGCTTTCCCAGTTTTGAAAATCCGCAGGCATCATGCCAAAATGATTTTGGGAGTCTATCAAAAAATCAATCACGTGAAGTTCGTAAGGCTTCGTTAGAAGAGAGAACATAGCATTGCATAAGCATTGCATAAGCCCTCCATAAGCGCTTTTTCCTCTGTGGTAAATGTAGGCGACATCTTCTTAATAACCGCAATTTTCATCAGCCGTTTAAA
>JAFLUN010000050.1:9739-12357 GCA_022508785.1 Oscillospiraceae bacterium | reverse complement strand
CGTTTAATTGACACAAATACCACCGCCGTTTCCGTATTTATTTTATTATACCATAAGTGCGAGGCGGGACAAGTCGCCGAGTGCTATGATACAATGTTCTCCGAAACACACAAAATCTTTGATTTTGATTGTGTTTCGTGAGGTTATTATACCATATCAGCGAAGCGCGCAAGTGCGAAGCAGGAATGATACAATGTTCTCCGAAACAGTCTAAATTTTAATTTGGTTACTGTTTCGTGAGGTTATTATACACCGTAAACTGCATTTTGTCAGCAAAAAGCGAAAGTGTTATTAAAAAATTAACATTTAATATTTTGCCCTTCTTTTTCTTGTAAAGACGTATGATATGGTGTATAATATAAAGATAATAATACTTAATACTTTCTTTGACGGAGGAAGAATATGAGCGATAAAAAGTCTCTTAATGAGAAATACGGGAAATTTGAGCCCGAAGAGGCGGTAGCAGACGAATTTGAGGAAAATTTGCCTGAAGAAAATATAAAAAAATCCAAAAAGGCTAAAAAAGAGAAAAAGCCCCGCGAGCCAAAAAAGAAAAAAGATAAAAAGATAAAAGAGCCCAAGGAAAAAAAGGCTAAGTCTGCAAAGAAATCTAAAAAGGAAGAGCAAGAGCTCAATAAAGAACAGCTTTTAGATTCATTTTGGAATGAAGATGATGAAATTTTCGAAGAGCTTGGGCAGACTGAAGCTGAATTTGAAATCGAGCCTGAAAATAAAAACGAAGATTTGGATTTTGTTACGGAAGAGCTTGCCGATGCTTACGAAATTGAAAGCGAAGATGAAGCTTTGCCTAATGAAGAGGCGGAGCAGACAGAAGAGCCTGATTTTGATTTTGAAATTGCCGAAGAGGCAGCTTTTGAAGAGGCGGCTCCCGTAAAACAGGGCAGGCAGAGGGAAGAAATAATTTTTGAGAATAACAAAGGCACGGGAAAAAAGCAGAAATCCCAAAAAGAAAAGAAAGAAAAGCCTGCAAAAGCTCCAAAGGAAAAGAAAGTAAAAGAACCTAAAGAACCGAAAGAGAAAAAGGTAAAGGAACCTAAAGAGCCGAAGGAAAAAACGCCCCGTGACCCCCTTGAAAAGAAAGACATTGCAACCATAGCGGTTTCCGTTGTAGCGTTAATACTTGCTCTTTGTGTGGGCTTTTTTGCGTTTTTCAGTACCCGTTCAGATGAAAAGAAAATTCAAATCGTTTCAAAAAGTCCAGTTTTGGCAAAGCTTTTCCCTGAATATGTTGTAAATCCCAACAGCGGCTCGGGCGATGAAAAAAGCAAGCTTTCGGGTATTCAAATTGCCCGTGACGGACTTTACACAAATTTAATGCAGACAGATTTCCCAGGCGTTTTTTACGGCATAAATAACGATTACACCGTTCAGTATTATCAATACAGCGACAACCGCTTGCTTCCCGTTAAATATACGGATTCCGTTGACCTTAAGGTTGATATGGGAAGCGGAATACTGAACGTTAAAATGAATTACATTAAAAACGGCGAATACGTTTCGGGAGTAAGCGTGTTTACGTCAAACGGTGACGACGGCTCAAATTATTTTTACAATTTAGTGATATTTAAGCTTACCGTTTTGCCGTCAAAGTACAACCGTGAAGGTCATGCGCTTCTTTTAGCGACAACGGATAAAGCCGCCCTTGAGAACAGCGATGTTCTTTGGACGGAAAGCTTCGACGTTAATCTTAATGACGGCACAATGACAAGATTTTTAAGCGTTATAAACAGAACTATCGACGAGAAGGGCGCAGGCGTAGCCGATTTCTGTATTCTTAACAAAGCAGGGTACACGGCGGCAACGCAGGCAATTCCGTTTATTACTTCCCGTGAATATCCCGTGGGTTCAGGGCTTCAGGACATATTTGTTAAAAACGGAAACAAGGAAAGTCTTTTGGCGTCTAACGTATACGGTAAATATTTAACCGTTGACGACGGAGCAGTTGTTTACCTCCGCAGAACCACAACGGGCTTTGACGTTGTTCATAATACTGACGGTGAGGACAAGGTTGCGCGGTCGTTTTACGGAGTTATGGACACAAACTATATGATAAACGACAAATACCTTTTAAGTAAGGACGACGGGCATCTTTACAATGTTGTGACAGGCAAGGAGTATACTCTTGTGGGGTATTCCATGAACGCAACCTCATTTGCCGTAAGCGATGACAGCAGATATGTTGTAATGATGGGCACGGTTAAAAACGCAGTTGATTATCAAATCCACATTTTCGATTTGCAGACAGGCGAATATGCAAAATTTAAGGACAACAACTATGCGCCCCATTCGTCGCTGTGCTTTATTGACAATAAAACTGTACTTTACACGGCGGTCGAGCCGAATCAAGGCTATGAATATGTAATTCTTGACGCCGCAAAAGCCTTCAGCAACGAAAAATAGGAATAATTTTCCTGACACATATTTATTTGCAAATCCTGATAGTAGTTAGCGGTTAGTTAGTAGGGGACGATGCCCACATCGTCCCTTTATTATTTGTTCAATGAATAATGAATAGTGAAACTCCCTCGTTTCTTTCTTAGGGGCGGGTTTTCACGCGACCCGTTTTTGTTGTGTGTATATATAAAAAAGGGGAACCC
>JAFLUN010000050.1:0-9639 GCA_022508785.1 Oscillospiraceae bacterium | reverse complement strand
CGGACTGCGACGGGGGCTCTGACCCTCGACCCTGCCGACTTTTGAAAAAGTCGGGCGAAAACTTTTAATTCTAAACAGTGTGAGATTATTACAAAACTGTAATGAAAACAGTCACCGAACAGTCACATTTGCGTTTTATAATGGCGTTAGGGTTGAGAGAGTTGAATAAATAAAGGCAAACCCCTTACAGAATTTATCCCCGCTTCATCATTTTTCATTTTTACGGTGTAAAAACCGACTTAAAGTCAACTCTCTGACCCTAACCACACGAAAGGAGAAAAATATGAAAATTCTCGAAATCAACAATTTAACAAAGTATTACGGTAAAGACGAAACGCAGGTAAAAGCGCTGGACGGTGTGTCGTTTTCGGTAGAGCAGGGCGAATTTATTGCAATCGTGGGTCCGTCAGGCTCGGGCAAGTCAACTCTTTTGCACATTTTGGGCGGAGTTGACACGGCAACGGGCGGTCAGGTAATAATCAACGGAACGGACATAAGCGCCCTTGACGAAACTGCCCTTGCAATTTTCAGGAGAAGGCAGATAGGTCTTATTTACCAGTTCTATAACCTTATTCCCATTTTAACGGTTGAGGAAAATTTAACTCTGCCCCTGCTTCTTGACGGCAGACACCCCGACAAACAGCAGATAGAGGCTTTGGCGCAAAAGCTGGGGCTTTACAACAGACTTTCCCACCTGCCCTCAGAGCTTTCGGGCGGCCAGCAGCAAAGAGTTTCAATAGGCAGAGCGCTTCTTAACAACCCTGCTCTTTTGCTTGCAGACGAGCCCACGGGCAACCTTGACAGCGAAAACAGCAAAGAGATTATTGAACTTTTGCGCAGGTTTAATAAGGAATACAGACAAACCGTTATAATCATTACTCACGACGAGCGCATTGCCCTTTCCGCTGACAGAGTAATTGCCATTCAGGACGGCAGAATTGTGAGAGATGAGGTGAAATAAGTGAATATTGTAAACACTCTCACGCTCCGTCACATTAAAACACATAAAAAAAGGAGCATTTTAACGGTTGTTGCCATAATCGTGTCCGTTGCAATGGTAACGGCGGTTTTCACAAGTTCAATTTCATTTATTAAGTTCTTCCAAAATGCAACCATAGCTCTTGACGGTAACTGGCACGCAAAGTTTACGGATAAAGACTATTCTCTTCACAAACCCTTTTATGCAACGGATGAAAATATTGAGGAATTTGCGGCAAGAGCTTATATCGGTAAAACAGATTTCGGCATTGAAAAATCGGCGAATATTTCTTCTGTTTTTTGCGCTGAAAAAAATTGGTTTTCAATGCGAAACGTCACCGTGTCACAGGGCAGACTTCCTGCAAACAGCCATGAGCTTCTGCTTACAACAACGGCTATTGAAGAATTTGAACTCAATGTAAATGTCGGCGACAAAATAACCGTTCCCGTTACGGTTTACAATGCAGAAAAGGATGAAAATGAAGAAATCAAGCGTGAATATACGGTTGTGGGCATAAGCGACAGCATTGTTTCCGCAACTGAGCACGGTGAAATCTTTTCAGGGCTTGACAGTGAGGCGCTTGAAACGTCTTCGGAAACTCTTGTTTTAGCCCGTTACGATAAGCTGAATAATTCAATTTGGGATAAAATGAAACAAACCCAAAAAAGCGTAGGGCTCGACAGTTACGGTTATCACAGCGACCTGTTCAATTACTCGGGAATTATGGCAAACAACGGAATACTTGTTTCTCTGGGGCTTTTTGCAGGAATACTGCTGTTTATTATTGCGGTTGTTTCCGTATTTATGATTTACGACAGCTTTGCCGTTTCATATCAGGAGAGGGCAAAATACCTCGGAATGTTGGCGTCAGTCGGCGCAACAAAGAGGCAGAAGAGAAAATCAATCTATTTTGAGGGGCTGATTTTAGGCGCTGTCAGTATTCCCTTAGGTATAATTTCGGGAATCGGCGGAATTGCCGTAACCTTTAAGTGCATTGAAGATGCGTTTGTAGCTACTATGAATTATCCTTTGGGTACTTTAAAGGTTTACGTTAACTGGATCGTAATTGTGGGAACGGTGTTGGCAAGCGCCCTTACAATTTTCATTTCAATGTGGATTCCTGCAAGAAAGGCATCAAAAACAACTGCCATTGACGCCATAAGGCAAGTAGGCACGGTTAAGGTGAAAAAGCCGAAAAAGCTTCGCACGTCAAAGCTTACGGAAAAATTATTCGGCTACGAGGGCGTTCTTGCCGTTAAGAACTTTAAGCGAAACGGCAGGCGGTCAAGAAATATTGTATTCGCACTAAGCCTCAGCGTTATCGTATTTTTAACGGTCACAAATTTCAGTATGATGCTTTCCGACACAATGAAGGGTATGTTTGTTTCTACTTCCGACGTTTTCATAAATGCGGAATATGAGGACAGAGAAGTGTTTTTGGAAGCAGTAAAAAGCAATAAAAACATTGACAGATATTTTGTGGATTTCAATGATTTCGCAGTTCTTCCGTCATCTTATTTTAAGGACGGCGAAAATGCAGATTGCGGAATGTATCTGATTTTCCTTGATAACGAATCCTTTGACGGATATCTTCGACAAATCGGCGAAAGAACGGAAAAATATCACGATAAAAACAACCCTTCGGCAGTTCTTTACAACAGCGCAATGAGGCAAAAGGACAGTAAAAAGATAAAGGAAGCGCCGCTCAAAGACTTAGAGGGTCAGCAGATTTCTTTCACGTTAACCAAAGTCGACGGTCAAGACAAAAATACGGGTGAACCTATTTTAACAGAAAAGGATGCTTCGGTTACGGTAGGCGTGCAAACGACAAAAGAATGGAAAGAGGAAAAGTTTAATATGACTTTGACCCCTTACCCAATGGCAATTTTGTCGGTTGACCACATTGACGGCTTGTATGACGGGTTAGAGCAACGACCATTTTTTATGGAAATAAACATTATGTGTGACGATTATTCCGCGGTCAGCAAAGAGATTACAAAAGCAATTGAAAAAGCGGATGCAAAAGGTGGGTATTACATCGGCACGCCGAAGGCGTCTGCACAGTCAATGAACAATTTGTTTACCATTGTAAAAGTATTTGTTTACGGCTTTATTACTCTTATTTCAATAATTTCGGTGCTCAATATAATCAACACCATTTCAAACTCAATGAACGAGCGCAGGCGTGAATTTGCAATGATACGCTCCGTGGGAATGACGCCGAAGAGCTTTAAGCGAATGATTTACCTTGAAGCCGTTCGCTACGGCGCAAAAGCGCTTGTATTCTCATTCCCCGTGGGAGTTTTAATACATTTTGCAATGTATAAGGCGTTGGCATCGAGTATGGATTTCGGATTTAACGTTCACATTCTGCCATATTTCGGCGCGGCAGGCGCGGTGTTCGTAATAATCGCCGCCGCATTACTTTACTCAATTGATAAAATCCGTGACGATAATATTATCGAAACTCTCAAAACGGATATCAACTAAACAAAAGAAAAAGAAAAAGCGAATCTGCTCCCATACGGGGGCAGATTTGCTTTGTACTCTCTTGTATGATTTATGCCAACTTGTAGGGGCGGGTGCCTACACCCGCCTGTTTTTGTTTTTCCCTCAAAAACATAGTCGCACTGCTTGCTTGGGGCGCATCGCATTGCTCCTTGTTTTTTCACCTCAGAACTTCGCCTGTTTCTGCCACTGGCAGCGGCTCGTTCTTCGCCCACACTCGCCAGAGGTTACAGATAAATTTGAACCGTGTTGCGGGACGATGAGGGCATCGTCCCCTACAAGAAAAATAATAGCTGTTGTAAATATTGTAAAAATATGATAAAATACTTATAACTATAGAAAAAATCGGGAGTGTGGAAATATGATTAAAATTTCTCCGTCTATTCTTTCCTGCGATTACGGCAAAATGGCAGACGAGTTAAAGTGTATGGAAGAATGCGGCGCAGAGCTTATGCATATTGACGTTATGGACGGGCATTTTGTTCCCAACATCACCTTAGGCGCTCCCGTTTGCAAGTGCATTAAAAAATATACAAGTGTTCCCTTTGACGTTCATTTAATGATAAGCGAGCCGCTGAAATACGTTGAGGATTTCTGCAAAGCGGGGGCGGACATCGTTTGCTTTCATACGGAATCTGAATCGGATATCGGCGAAACTCTCGACAAAATAATCGAGTGCGGCGCAAAGCCTGCCCTTGCAATTAAGCCGAAAACCGACATAAACGCCGTGCTGCCTTTTCTTGACAGACTTTCTATGGTGCTTGTTATGACGGTGGAGCCGGGCTTCGGCGGTCAAAGCTTTATGGAAAATCAAATGGACAAGGTAAGAAAAATCCGTGACGAAATAAACAAAAGAGGGCTCTCGGTAGACATTGAGGTTGACGGCGGAATAAACGGTGAGACAATAAGCATTGCCGCTGCGGCAGGGGCTAACGTGTTTGTTTCGGGAAGCGCCCTTTTCGGCGCGGCTGACCGCAAAAAAACTATGGACGAATTTAAGGATAAAGCAAATAAAGCGTATAAGGCTTGTTGGGGGGAATAATTTTTGGAAAAATTTGATAAACCGCAAAAGCCCAAGGAGTTTTTGGAAACAAGAAATATAATGTTAAGCTACGTCACCGCCCTTGCGGCGTTGGCGTTGGTTGCCGTTTACTCTTACGGCTTGCGGGCGGTTGTAATTATTTTGATTTCAGTTCTCTCGGCAACTGTCTGCAAAAAAATATGTGAAGAAATATCGAAAAGCGATTATCCCCACAAGGATTTGTCGGGACTTGCAACGGGGCTTACGGTAGCCTTGCTGTTGCCTGCTTCCGTGCCCTATTACATTCCCTTTTTAACTGCCGTTTTTGCGGTTGTTGTTTGCACGGTGCCCTTCGGCACGGCGAAAAATTCACCCTTTGTGCCTGCCCTTGCGTCTTATTGCTTTGCGGTGCTGTGTTTCGGCGAGCAGATATTTTCATATCCGTCTTTATCGGGTGGAATTTTTAATATTGAAAAAACGGGAACGTCTTTAACGGCGCTTCTGTATTCCGGCACGTCAATAAAGCTTAACACTGCAACGGTTCTTGAAATAATTACTGGGCAGTTTCCCTCGGCTCTGGGCACGGGGTTTGTAATAATGCTTTTGGGCGCTTTGATTTTCCTGAGCTTAAGACACCCTAAAAATGTTATTCCGTCTGTTGCGTTTTTGCTGGGGGCATCTCTCTTTGCCCTTATTTTCCCAAGGGTCAGCACAGGGGCGCTTACGTCCCTTACAATGGAAATGTGCGGCGGAATAATTTTATTTGCGGCGGTATTTTTTATGTCCTACCCGTCGGTTATTCCGTCAAGAGTTTTGCCGTCAATCGCGTGGGGGGCAGTCAGCGGCATTGTTTGTATGGCGTTCAGGCATTTTGGAAAAACCGAGGATTCCGCCGTGTTCGGACTGCTCATTATGAACGCAACCGCAGGTCTTTTTGACGAGCTACCGCTCACAAAGCGTGAAAAAAAGAAAATAGACGAAAACACGCCCTATGAAGAAACTACCGATGCGCCAAGCGTTGTACCTGAAGAGATTTTAAAAGAAATCCCCGATATTGACCTTGAGGAAATTTTGGCTCAGGAGAAATTCACGGAAGATAATTCTTCTGCCGAGGATTTACATACTGCGTTCAGTCCCGATAATGAAATAAAGGAAACGGATATTCCGTTTGGTTCGGGAGGTGACGGCAATGAATGAAAACAGAGGGCGGAAGCTTACGGAAAGAATGAAAAATTTCCGTATGATTCGCACAAGCGCAGTTATCAGAAATCCCCTTTTGTTAGAGGCGGTGGGGCTTTGCCCCGTTGTTGCCATTGCCACAACACTTAAATCGGCGGTGTTTTTGGCACTGGTTACGGCTGTTGAGCTGATAATCTGCGAGGTTTTGGCCTCACGGTTTTTGAAAAATGTTAAAAGATATATCCGTGTGGCAATATATTTCTTTGTGGGAATGGTAATCGTTTACCCCATAACATATTTGGTAACAAGGTTTATACCCAGCCTTTCCCTTGAGTTTGGCATATTCCTGCCGCTGATGGCGGTAAACTCCCTTTTGGCGCTTCACTGCGAGCGTGTTGCCGTTAAAAGAACGGTTAAAGACAGCTTTCTTGACGCAATTTCCGTGTCAGTCAGCTACGGAGCGGTTGCTGTTGTTTCGGGATTTTTGCGTGAAATCCTCGGAAACGGCACGTTAGGCGGAGCCCAACTCCATTTACCCGTTACCTTCTCCGCAATGCTGACCCCCTTCGGCGGACTGCTTATTTTGGGCTTTGCCGCTGCGGTGCTCAAAAGCTATATTTACAAAAAATATCCTCAATCCTCACCTGACAGAGCGTTTAATACCTCAGAGGTTCGCCAGTCGCTTAAAGGCTCTCTTCGTGAGCTTATGAACGACGACTTTAACCCCTACGACGAGGGCGGCGAGGGCGCATCGTCAAGCTTTGACGCAGATTCAGTCCGCACGGCGAGAAAGACGGCGGAAGAGAAGCCGAAGAGAGAAAAATCCGCTGTAAAGAAATCAAAGGCGGACAGGAAAAATAAAGAAAATCCGAAAAAAGATAAGGCGAAAGCGCAGAAAGATGAAACGGTTTCAAGAATACGCAGTCAGGAGCAGGAAAGAACTTATCTTGACGATTTTTCCGATATGCTTTCTGATCTTGAAAATTACAGGCAAAAAGAACAGAGCAACGGCGAAGAAGGCGAGGGTGACGAATGAGAATAATATTTGAACTGTTATACGCCTCTTTGTATGTATCTTTGGTGCAGAATTTAATATTTAACGGGGGCTACGGCATAAGCGAGGCGGTCAGAATGAGCGCAAAGCCCCGGAAACTTTTCCCCTTGGCAGTCTTTATGGCATACTTTTCCGTAACGGTTTCCGCAATTTGCGCGGCGATAGAGCTTATTCCGAAATTTCATTCGTCAGGCGAGCTTTTTCACGTTGCGGTTTTTTCCGCCGTGGTTTTTGCCGTCTATATCTTAACGATGGCAGTTGTTTTGATTATTGGCAAAATTCAGCCTAAAACGATACGCAGAATAAGCATTGCGGCGTTTAACACCCTTGTTATGGCGGTGCCTTACATAAATTACCGCTCCGCATTTACCTTTGCCCAAAGCATCGGCTCGGGGTTGGGAGCAGGTATTGCGTTTATTATTGCGGTGCTTTTAATCAACGAGGGGCTAAAACGGCTTGACCTTAACACGAGTATTCCAAAATGCTTTAAGGGAACGCCTGCGCTGTTTATTTACACGGCTATACTGTCGCTGGGCTTTATGGGACTGAAATAATATGGATAACAATAACAAAAGGCAGCTTCGCGGGTACTTTGAATTTTCAAAAAAATACCCCTCTGTGCGAGGCACGGTTTACGAAATAGGCGAAAGTAAAAAACGCAGAAAAAAGGAAATCCGCAACAGAATTTTGTCTGCGGTGCTGGTTTTCGCGGCGGTAATACTCGCTTTGATTGTCTTTTTCTTTTGCAGGGATTTATCAAGAAAGCCTATACCGCAGGATTTAACGCACGGAAACAGTACGGCGGTTTCAGCGGAAAATATTGGGCAGATAAAAGCGATTTTTATTGAAAATTCCCTTTTGGAAGACGATACTGAGTTAGAAAAAAAGCTGAACGGGGCGAAAGAAAACGGGTTTAATTCCGTTATGCTTGATTTTAAGGACGAGGACGGAAATCTTCTGTTCCCGTCAACTGTCGCAGTGCAGTCAAGTCTTAACGGAAAAATCCAAATCACGCAAAGCATAATCGAGCATTTTAAATCGGAGGGCTTTACGGTTATTGCAAGAATTTACTGCTTTAAGGATTCTGTTGCCCCCCAAAGAACAGGCGCTTACGTTTATGAGGACGAAAATCTTTCAAGCCCGTGGTTTGACGCTCCCGCCGCTCTTTCGGGCAGGGTTTGGCTTAATCCTGCGGACGTGCGCGCCGTGAACTATCTTTTGTCGGTTATCGGCGAGGCGGTATCGTTCGGCGCAGACTGCATTTATCTTCAGGGTGTGGAATTTCCCGTATCAAGTGAAAATCCGCCCGTGTTCACTGAGGACGACGCATCTCTTTCACGCAATTTCGTGCTTTTGAATTTCGTAGAGCAAGCGGCGGTAAGGGCAGGCTCCTGCCCAGTAATTCTCGGATTTTCCTTTGAGGGAATCGAGGGTAACGACGAAAAATGGGGCGGAACACTCTTTGATTCCGCCGCGGCAGGCTGCTCACCCGAAATACCCGTGTCGGAAAATTACGCAAAATACGTGGGGGATATGTGGACAGTGCTCAACGACCGTGCAAAGAATAATTTTTCCACCCTTAAATGTATCCCCACGGTGAAAGATACCCCCGAAAATGAGAATTTCTATAAAGAACTTAATGAAAACGGCGCACAAAGTTATATAATTATCCCGTGATTTCATAAAAAGCACTTGAAATGTACGGCGATTTATTGTAAAATGTCAATGAATTTAATTAAAAAACGGAGGAATACTACCAATGATATCAGCAGGTGATTTCAGAAACGGCGTTACTTTTGAAGAGGACGGACAGGTTCTTCAGGTTGTTGAATTTCAGCACGTTAAGCCAGGCAAAGGCGCTGCATTCGTAAGAACTAAAACAAAGAACGTTATTACAGGCGCCGTTGTTGAAAAGAGCTATAACCCCACAGCAAAATTCCCGACAGCATTTATCGAGAGAAGAGATATGGAATATTCATACTCTGACGGCGATCTTTATTACTTTATGGACAATGAAACTTTTGAAATGACCCCAATTGCCCAGAGCGACCTTCCCGATTCATTCAAGTTCGTAAAGGAAAATATGGTTTGCAAAATTCTTTCTTACAAAGGAAGCGTTTTCGGACTTGAGCCGCCCACTTTCGTAAATCTTCAGGTTACACAAACCGACCCCGGCTTTGCAGGAAATACGGCAACTAACGCCACAAAGCCCGCAACGGTTGAAACAGGCGCAGAAATTAAAGTTCCGCTCTTCATAAATGAGGGCGAAATGATTCAGATTGACACCCGTACAGGTGAATATCTCGGCAGAGCATAAAAACAGAAAGGCTACGGTGATTATTATGACAATTACTGAAAAAGTTGCTCATCTTAAAGGTCTTGTTGAAGGCATGGATTTTAACGGCGACAATAAAGAAACAAAGGTTTTAAACGAAATTCTTGACGTGCTTGAGGATATTGCTCTTACAGTTTCAGACCTTGACGATGAAATGGGCTTAGTTACAGAGCAGCTTGACGCTGTTGACGAGGACCTTGCAGAGCTTGAAGAGGTTTTCTATGATGAATGTGAAGACTGCTGTGACTGCGAAGACGATATGTATGAGGTTGAGTGCCCCAACTGCGGCGAAACAGTTTACTTTGATGAAGACATCATTATGGAAGGCGCTGCCGAGTGCCCCAATTGCGGCACAGAGCTTGAGTTCGACGTTGACTGCGACTGCGATTGCGAAGACTGCGAATAATTTTTAGATAATAAAATAAAATTTCGGGGGCAAAAAACTGCCCCCATATTTTTTGCTTTTCACTGTCAGTGATTTTGTAGGGGCAGATTTCCATTCCTGCCGGTTTTCTATTAGTGAAAAGTGAAGAGTAAAAAGTGAAGAGTAAAAAGTGAAGAGT
>JAFLUN010000005.1:34018-43661 GCA_022508785.1 Oscillospiraceae bacterium | reverse complement strand
TTCCTTTCCCTTGTTTTTCTTCCTCTTTTGTATAAGTATCTTTATTGTGCAGAATATAAGCATATCTTTTTATAGTTTTGTGGTCTAATGCTTTTTTTATAATATCTTCGCTTGTATGCTCTAAATCTGTAGCAAAACTAAAAACTCTACAACAAATTTTCTTTTTTTCATCAGCCATTTTTTTAAATCTCCTTTCATTTTTTCTTTATTTTTAAATAAAAAAGTATAGACAAAGCCCAAAAACAGCGCATAAAAACAGCCGTTTTTTTGCTTAAATCTATACTTGTTAGATTATTTATTTAATTGTAATTTAATTTTACTTCTTGTTTACCCAGTTTGTCAATAGATATAAGACTAAAAAAGTGGGTTTTTTACCCAGTTTACCCACTTTACCCACTTACACCGACACAAGCCCATAGTCGGTGTAAGTGACAGAAAAAGCCCATAAAATCAAGGTTTTTCTAGTTTTGCTATCTATTTTTACCCAGTTTACCCACTTTACCCAGCCAATAAAATAAAACCGCCCTGTTTGGGCGGTTTTATTTATGACATTTTGCCCCGTCTTTTGCGTTTCGCAGACTGAGCAAATAAGGCTTGAGGATTGTACGCAGTAGCGTTTGCAAGAGTTAAGCCTAGGTCACGCAGATAGTTTTCTGTAACTGCTATACTGCTATGATTTAACACTTGACATAGACTGTATATGTCTCGTGTCTGCTGATAGTAGTTTTTCGCATATGTGTGTCTAAAAAGGTGTATGCTTGTCTTTTCAACCCCCCGTTTTCGATTGAATGTTGCTACATTGTCCTGTATTGTTCGCTTGGCTAATGGTGTTTTTTCAGCCGTGCAAAATAAATAATCATTTGTTTCTAAATCGAACAGGGCAACATATTTTTTAAGAATTGTTAACATATTGTCGTTAAGGTAAAGCACTTGTGCTTTATTATTTTTTGTTTGTTGCACATAGACTGCCTTTTCCTTTATGTTAATGTCTGCGACCTTGATATTTAAGGCAGAGGATAACCGCAAACCCGTAGCACATATTAAATTTATAAACACCCAAGTTTGATATTGCACTTCCGAACAAGTTTTTGCAGGCTTTTTTAATAAGGTTGATAATTCGTCTGCTGAATAGCATTGCTTTATAGTTTTTTGATATTTAGGGATTTTAACAGAAAAGGGGTCTATATAACTGTTATCTTGTAACCAATACAAGAAGGCACGGACTGACCTGCAATAACTTGCTATTGTAACATCTTTCTTTCCTTGTTCTGTTTGCAGATCTTCTAGCCAATCGAGATACATTTGCGGATTATCGTTCAGTAATGCACAAGAAAAATCAGCAATTTCCATTGTCTGCATAAAATTTTTAATGTGTATGTCGTATGTGTCCAAGGTGCTAGGGGAAAGGTTTTCCGCCTTTTTTTCTGCGACAAAAAATGCATATGCATCTTTTATTAAGGTTGTTTCGTATTGTGCCATTTGTGTTCTCCGTCTGTAATTTCTCATTTTTTTTGTGTTTCCTTTCTGCTTTTTTGCTAGAAAGTAACACGCTAGATTAACAAAAATATTATAGCAAAAGCAACAAAAAAAGCAAGGACTTTTTAAGCAAAAAAATTACTTAAAAAGTCCTCACAAATGTTGGTGCACCTAGGGGGACTTGAACCCCCACCCTTGCGGACTTGCTCCTAAAACAAGCGTGTCTGCCATTCCACCACAGGTGCATAAATAGGTATATTATCCTAAATCTTGCGTGTCTGCCAATTCCACCATACCTGCATATTAAATTTCATCTGCTTTATTAGATATAAATAGAATAATTAACCCAATTAAAGCAATTCCAATGCTCTTTTATAAAGCGGGTCTAAATCACAGCCGCAAGTGCCGCATTGCTCATCTGCCTCTTTTATGGCTGATATTAAAGTGTCTTTATGAAATTCACCGTCTAACCATTGCTGTGCGGGAACAGATATTAAATCCCACTCAGATGCGACAAACTTTTCCATAATTGACTTTAATTCTTCCATAATGTTTCTCCTTATGAACAAACTTAAAACTGTATCTTGGATTATAGCAAAAAAATTCTCATTTTTCAATAGACAAATTACAGTTTTTGTTATAAAATATTTATATAAATGTTTGGAGAAACAGTTGAAAAATACAATGGAAGGAACGATACCGTGCATAAAAAGCCGTTTTTTCTACGGCATTTTGTGCGACTGCTGTATCGCATGGTGATTATTATGGGATTTATGAAAACACGTTGGACTGATTCGGTTGACAGAAACGCTCCGTTACCTGAATATCCGCGCCCGCAGTTAGAAAGAAAAAACTGGCTTTCTCTCAACGGCGTATATGAGTATGCAATAAAAGATTCGTCCTGTGAATGGGCGGATACTATTGACGGTGAAATTGTTGTGCCATTTGCAGTTGAATCAATGCTTTCAGGCGTTGAAAAGGCGCTTTTGCCTGCAAAGCGGCTTTGGTACAAGAAAATGTTCACTGTGCCTGATTCTTTCGACGGTTTTCATACAATACTGAATTTTGCCGCTGTCGATTGGCAGTGTAAGGTATTTGTTAACAAAGCGCTTGTAGGCACACATACAGGCGGATACTGTTCATTTTCATTTGATATTACAAATGCGTTGCATGAAGGCGAAAACGAGCTTGTGGTTTGCGTTTATGACCCGACAGACGCAGGTTGGCAGCAAAGAGGTAAGCAGATTTTAAAGCCCACGGGATTTTGGTACACGGCAACATCGGGAATTTGGCAGCCAGTTTGGATTGAGGCGGTTGAGCCCTGCCACGTAAAAAAGCTCCGTATGACCCCCGACATTGATGAAAAATCCCTTGCCATAAAAACGACTGTTTCAGGAGAATATGACTGCTCTCTTAAAGTGACGGTTACTGATGACGATTCGGGTGAGGTTGTTGCAACAGAAACTGTTTCCCTTGATGACAAAATCTATTTTGATAATATAAATCTTTGGTCACCTGAAGATCCGTTCCTTTACACATTAAAGTTAGAGCTTCTTTTAGACGGAAAGGTTACCGATACGGTTTACAGCTATGTGGGTATGCGTAAATTCTCAGTAGGCACGGACAAATACGGTGTAAAGAGATTTATGCTTAATAACGAGCCGTATTTTCAGCGTGGACTTCTTGACCAGGGGTATTGGTCGGACGGCGGTCTTACTCCGCCTACCGACGAGGCAATGATTTACGATATTGAAACCGTTAAAGGCCTTGGCTTCAATATGCTTCGCAAGCACATAAAGCTTGAGCTTGACCGTTGGTATTACCATTGCGACAGGCTCGGTATGCTCGTTTGGCAGGATATGATGAGCGGCGGCGCTTACATAGGCGATTTTTATGCAGGCGTCCTTCCTAATTTGGGAATCCCCGTGAAAGACAGTAATTATAAGGTATTTAAGCGCGAGAAAAAAGAAGCGAGAGACGATTTTAAACGGGAATTGAATGAATTGTTAAATCAGCTTTACAACCATACTTGCATTTGTATGTGGGTGCCCTTCAACGAGGGCTGGGGTCAGTTTGATTCCGTTCAAATTGCAAATGCAGTTAAGAATTTTGATAAAACGCGACTTGTTGACCACGCAAGCGGATGGTACGACCAGGGCGCAGGGGACTGCAACAGTATGCACAAATATGTTGTGCCAATTCCTCAGCACATAAACAAAAAAGACGAGCGTATTTTCGTAATTTCCGAATACGGCGGTTATCAAAATACTATGTCAGGTCACACCTGGTCAAACGACAAATCTTTTGGCTTATATCTTAAATTTAAGAATAAGGATACTCTTTCTGCGGCTTACAAAAAGCTTCACGAAAAACAGGTTATTCCGCTGATTGAAAAAGGACTTTGTGCTACCGTTTACACTCAGGTCAGCGATGTTGAAAACGAGCTGAACGGAATTATGACCTATGACCGTGAGCATATTAAAATCGACGAGAAGATACTAAGAGAAATAAATAAAAAAATGGATTTCGTGAAATAATATGACTGCTAATTCAAAACTTAGACTTTTTTATATTCGTGATATTCTTTCGCATTATTCCGATGAAGAACATCCCTTAAATTCGACGGATATTATCAGTTTGCTCCAGAGTGAATACGGCGTTTCCTGTGAGCGAAAAACAGTTTACGACTGCATTGAGGCAATTTCGGATTACGGCTATGATATTATTAAGGCAGGCACGAAAAAAGGGTTTTTTATGGCGTCCCGCGAGTTTGAACTGCCTGAAATTCGTGTGCTTATTGATGCGGTTCAGTCTGCGGATTTCATTTCGGCTAAAAAGTCAAAAGCCCTTTTAAAAAAGTTCGGTAATTACGCAAGCGTTTATCAATATTCAAAAATTGAAAAGCAGGTTTATATTGAAAACAGAAATAAAAGAAATAATGAAAGTCTGTTTTACACCATAAATGAGCTTCACGATGCCATAATTGCCAAAAAGCAGGTAAAAATCATTTACAGAAAGCGGAAAATATCGGACGATATTAAACCCCATTACGAAGAAAAAGAGCTTATAATCAACCCGTATTGCCTTATTTGGTCGGACGACCATTATTATCTTGTGGGAAATCACGCAAAATACGATAATCTTATTCACTTGCGAATTGACAGAATTAAAAGTGTTACTCTGACTGAGGGTAGGGCAAGGCATTTTTCAGAGGTGTCACCGTACAAGACAAGCTTTGATGCGGCGGATTACAGTAACAAACACCTTTCCATGTTTTCAGGGGATATTAAGCCTGTTGAGCTTATTTGCAAAAATGAAATCATTGAAGAATTTCTTGACGAATTCGGCGAAAAGACAAAAATTTTTCCACACGGCAACGATTCATTTTCTGCACGCCTAAATTTAGCGGTCACTCCGGGTCTTGTTTCAAAAATAATGCAGTACGGGGATAATATTACCGTAAGAACTCCTAATGAACTGCGAAATATGATAATTGATAAAAGTAAATCTATTTTGCAGGTTTATGATAGTGAAAAGCGATAAACTTTTAACAAATTTTGCTTATACTCTTGAAAAAAGAGTATAAGTAGTATAGAATATCAAAGAAATAAAATTGAAAGGATGAAATCCAATGAGCAGTGCATTAAACAAAATGACTGTTGAAGATTTTGACGTAAAGGGCAAGAAGGTTCTTGTTCGCTGCGACTTCAACGTAAAAATGGAAAACGGTGTAATTACAAGCGACAAGAGAATTGTTGCTTCATTACCTACCATTAAATATCTTATTGATAACGGAGCAAAGGTTATTCTTTGCTCACATTTAGGACGCCCGAAGGGTCAGGTTAATCCTGAGTTTTCAATGAAACCCGTTGCCGCCAGACTTGCTGAGCTTCTCGGTCAGGAAGTTAAAATGGCAGAAGATGTTGTAGGGGAGAGCGCACAGTCTCTTGCCGCGAGCCTTCACGACGGTGAAGTTCTTCTTCTTGAAAACGTTCGTTTTGAGCCGGGCGAAACAAAGAATGACCCTGAGCTTTCAAAGAAATTTGCTGACCTTGCAGAGCTGTATGTTAACGATGCTTTCGGCTCAGCTCACAGAGCTCACTCTTCAACAGCAGGCGTAGCTGAACATCTTCCTGCTGCTTGCGGTTACCTTATTCAGAAAGAAATTCAGTTTATCGGCGGCGCTCTTGAAAATCCGAAGAGACCTTTGGTTGCAATACTGGGCGGTGCAAAGGTATCTGATAAAATCGGCGTTATCACCAATCTTATAGACAAGTGCGATACACTTATCGTCGGCGGCGGTATGGCTTACACATTTATGAAATCCTTAGGTCACCAAATAGGCAATTCACTTTTGGAGGCTGACAAGGTTGACCTTGCAAAGGAAATGATGGAAAAGGCAGAGGCTAAAGGCGTTAAATTCCTTATTCCCGTTGACAATAAAGTAGGTAAAGAGTACGCTCCCGACACTGAGGCAATGATTGTTAATTCAGACGAAATTCCCGACGGTTGGATGGGTCTTGACATTGGTCCTGAAACTCAGAAGATTTTTGCTGATGCAGTTAAGGATGCGGGCACGGTAATTTGGAACGGACCTATGGGCGTTTCAGAGTGGGAAAACTTTGCGGCAGGTACAATAGCAGTTGCAACCGCTATTGCTGACAGCGATGCAATTTCTATAATCGGCGGCGGTGACTCTGCTGCAGCTATTCAAAAGCTTGGTTTTGCTGACAAAATGTCACACATCTCAACAGGCGGCGGCGCTTCGCTTGAATACCTTGAGGGTAAAGAGCTTCCCGGCATTGCAGCACTTAACGATAAAAAATAATTAAGTAGGCACTGATTAAATATAGTGTGCAGATTGCGTAGTCAGATTTTTCGTCAGATTGTATAAAGCAGTCGCAAGCATACTGTCGTATGTTAAGAGTGATTTGTGCAAGATGGCGGAAAATATGCACGCAAGGTGTGCGCTAAGGCGTTAGCCGTTAATTAGTCAGTGGCTACTTAAATTCAGCAGGTGAGCTTTTGCTTACCTGCAAATTTATGACAGGAGATAAAAATTATGAAAAAATCGGTTAGAAAAGCAGTTATCGCAGGTAACTGGAAAATGAACAAAACTCCATCTGAAACAAAAGCGCTTATCAATGAAATGAAGCCCCTTGTAGCAGATGCTGACTGTGACGTTGTACTTTGTGTTCCGTTTATTGACATTCCCGCCGCAGTTGAGGCTGCCGCAGGCTCAAACATCAAAATCGGTGCTGAAAATATTCACTTTAAAGCATCGGGCGCTTACACCGGTGAGGTTTCAGCAGATATGCTTAAAGAAGCAGGCGTTGAATATGTTGTAATCGGACACAGCGAGAGAAGACAGTATTTCGGTGAGACAGACCAGACAGTTAACCTTCGCACACTTGCCGCAGTAAATGCAGGCTTTACCGCTATTGTTTGCGTAGGTGAGACCCTTGAGCAGAGAGAGCTTGGTTACACAGAAACTCTTCTTAAATATCAGACAAAAATGGCGCTTACAAATGTTACCGCTGAACAGCTTAAAAACGTTATTATTGCTTATGAGCCTGTTTGGGCTATCGGCACAGGCGTAACCGCTACTGCCGACCAGGCAGATGAAGGCAACGGCTTTGTCCGTGCGGCTATTGCGGAAGTCTACGGCGAAGATGTTGCAGAAACAGTTACAGTTCAGTACGGCGGCTCAATGAATGCTAAAAATGCTGACGAGCTCGTTTCAAAGGTTAATGTTGACGGCGGTCTTATCGGCGGCGCTTCACTTAAGTCTGAAGACTTCTCAATCATTGTAAAAGCAGCATCTAAATAATAAATTTAAGGTGAAAACAAATATGAAAAAACCTGTTGTTTTATGTATTATGGACGGTTTCGGTAAGAACCCTTCCGATTACGGCAACGCTATTGTTGCGGCAAAAACTCCTAATCTTGATAAACTGATGGCAGAATTTCCAATGACTTACATAGGAGCTTCGGGAATGGATGTAGGTCTGCCCGACGGTCAGATGGGTAACTCTGAGGTAGGTCACACAAACATCGGCGCAGGCCGTGTTGTTTATCAAGAGCTTACAAGAATAACAAAATCAATTAAAGACGGCGATTTCTATAAAAATGAAGCTCTTGTAAATGCAGTGCAGTCGGCTATTGATAACGGTACATCTCTTCATCTTATGGGTCTTATGAGCGACGGCGGCGTTCACAGCCACAACAGTCATGTTTGGGCTATCGTGGAGCTCGCTAAGCGAATGGGACTTGACAAGGTTTATCTTCACTGCATTATGGACGGCAGAGATGTTCCGCCCACAAGCGGTAAGGATTTTGTTGCAGAAGCTATCAATAAGCTTAATGATATAGGTGTCGGCAAGGTTGCAACCGTTGTAGGCAGATTTTACGCTATGGACCGTGATAACCGCTGGGAGCGTGTTTCAAGAGCTTATGACGCTTTTGTTAACGGTGTCGGAATCCATACAGACGATCCCGTGAAGGCTATCGAAGAAAGCTATTTGAAGGTTGACGCTGACGGTAAGAATATAACCGACGAATTTATTGAGCCCACTGTTTGCCTTGAAAATGAGGGCAGAATCGGCAAGAACGACAGCGTTGTATTCTTTAATTTCCGCCCTGACAGAGCAAGAGAAATTACAAGAACCTTCGTTGACCCTGATTTCAACGGGTTTGACAGAGAATATTTCCCTGTTACATACGTTTGTATGACTCAGTATGATGCAACTATGCCTAATGTATCGGTTGCATTTAAACCCCAGTCTCTTAAAAATACTATGGGTGAATATCTTTCTTCTTTGGGTCTTAAACAGCTTAGAATTGCTGAGACAGAAAAGTATGCTCATGTTACGTTCTTTTTTAACGGCGGCGTTGAGGCTCAATATGAAGGTGAAGACAGAATACTTGTTAATTCCCCTAAGGTTTCAACATACGACTTAAAGCCTGAAATGAGCGCTTATGAAGTATCGGAAAAGGTAAATGCGGCGGTTAGAAGCGGAAAATACGACGTTATTATTCTTAACTTTGCTAACTGCGATATGGTCGGTCATACAGGCGTGTTTGAGGCTGCTGTAAAGGCTGTTGAAGCAGTAGACACTTGCGTAGGCTCCCTTTATGAAGCAGTTCACGAAATGGGCGGCGCACTTTTGATTACTGCTGACCACGGAAATGCAGACAAGATGTATGAGGAGGACGGCTCACCCTTTACTGCGCATACAACTAACCCTGTTCCGTTCATTGTTGCAGATTACCCGTGCACTCTCCGTGAGGGCGGTAAGCTTTGCGACATTGCACCCACAATGCTTAAGATTATGGGAATTGCACAGCCCGAAGAAATGGACGGCATTTCAATTATTCTTTAATTTGTAGATTTTACACAACAGCGGTATGCAATTTTCTGCGTACCGCTTTTCTTTTTTATTTGAACTTGCCCGTTTTTGTGGTACAATAAACTTATAAATTTCTGAAAAGGTGAAATATATGGATATAAACGAAATTTTATCAAAATGCGACCACACACTTTTAAGCCAAAGTGCAACATGGGAAGAAATTAAAGCGATTTGCGATGACGGAATGAAATATAAAACAGCTTCCGTTTGTATTCCTGCGTCCTTCGTAAAACAGGCAAAGGAATACGTAGGTGACAAGCTTGCTATCTGTACCGTAATAGGATTTCCGAACGGTTACTCTACAACGGCTGTTAAATGCTTTGAAACTGAGGACGCAGTAAAAAACGGCGCAGATGAAATTGATATGGTAATAAACATAGGCTGGCTTAAAGATAAAAAATACGATTTGCTCTTAAATGAGATTCAGCAGATAAAAAAATCTTGCAATGGCAAGCTTTTAAAGGTAATCATTGAAACCTGCCTTTTAACGGATGAAGAAAAAATTAAGATGTGTGAAATTGTGTCAAATTCGGGCGCAGATTACATTAAAACCTCAACAGGATTTTCGACTGCAGGGGCAACTGAGCAAGATATAAAGCTTTTTGCGGAATATGTTGCTCCTCATTTAAAAATTAAGGCGGCAGGCGGCATTTCTTCCATTAAAGATGCAGAGAATTTTATAAAATTAGGTGCCTCAAGACTTGGTACGAGCAGAATTGTTAAAATAGTAAAGAATAATGAATAATATCTTTTATTAG
>JAFLUN010000005.1:32623-33918 GCA_022508785.1 Oscillospiraceae bacterium | reverse complement strand
GGTACGAGCAGAATTGTTAAAATAGTAAAGAATAATGAATAATATCTTTTATTAGATTTCAGGTGGGCGATGCTATGTCAAAGCGAGTGTTTTTGATTGTTCTTGATTCCTGTGGAGTTGGCGAAATGCCAGATGCCTATGATTTCGGCGATAGAAATTGCAATACGCTAAAAAGAATATCAAGTTCAAGTTATTTTACCTGTGAAAATACTTCAAAATTAGGAATAGGAAATATTGACGGCTGCGATTATTTGCCGAAAGAAAAAAATCCTACCGCCGCTGTCGGCAGACTTGCTGAAATGTCGCGGGGTAAGGACACAACAATAGGGCATTGGGAGATTGCAGGAGTTTTTTCAAATAAGCCGTTGCCCACATTTCCTAACGGCTTTCCAAAGGAAATAATTGAAGAATTTTCAAAGCAAACGGGCAAAGGTGTGATTTGCAATAAGCCGTATTCGGGAACAGAGGTAATCAAAGATTACGGCGATGAGCACATTAAAACGGGCGATTTAATTGTTTATACCTCAGCTGACAGCGTTTTTCAAATTGCCGCACATGAGGATATTGTATCTGTTGAAACATTATATGAGTATTGCAGAATTGCAAGAGAAATCCTTTGCGGAGAGTATTCTGTCGGCAGAGTTATAGCGAGGCCTTTTACTACCGTAAACGGCAAATATGAAAGAACGCCGAATAGGCACGATTTTTCTCTTAAACCGCCGAAAGAAACTATGCTTGACGCCATAAGCAAAAGCGGCAAAACGGTTTATGCAATAGGGAAGATATATGACATTTTTGCAGGGTGCGGTATAACTGAGCATATTTTTACACATTCAAATTCAGAGGGAATGCAAAAAGCTCTTGAGGCTTTGAATAAAGATTTTGAAGGACTTTGTTTTGTGAATTTAGTCGATTTTGATATGCTCTACGGTCACAGACAGGATATTGACGGTTATGCAAAAGCATTTACTGAGTTTGATAATTGGCTTCCCTCGTTTATCAATAATATGAAACAGAATGATATTCTTATAATTACTGCTGACCACGGATGCGACCCGGGTGATGAGAGTACCGACCACTCAAGAGAATATGTTCCGATCATAATTTACGGCAAAAATATAAAGCCTGTAAATCTCGGAACAATGCCGACATATGCAGACATAAGCGCAACGGTAACAGATTATCTTGGCGTACCCTTTGAAACAGTAGGCAAAAGCCATTTAAAAGAAATTTTGAGGTGATTTTATGACAAATGAAAAGCTTGTCGCTCTTGCGATCAATGCAATGGATAATGC
>JAFLUN010000005.1:0-32523 GCA_022508785.1 Oscillospiraceae bacterium | reverse complement strand
ATTTTATGACAAATGAAAAGCTTGTCGCTCTTGCGATCAATGCAATGGATAATGCATATGTGCCGTATTCAAATTACCGTGTAGGCGCCGCGTTGCTTACACAATCTGGTAAAGTATATACGGGTTGCAATATTGAGAACGCTTCCTATTCACCGACCGTTTGCGCTGAGCGTACAGCGATATTTAAAGCAGTTAGCGAGGGTGAAAGGAAATTCGTAAAAATTGCCGTTGCAGGCGGTAAAAACGGCGAAATCTCAGGTGAATTTCCGCCGTGCGGTGTTTGCCGTCAGGTTATGGCTGAGTTTTGCGAAGATGGTTTTGTAATATTGGTTGTAAACGGCGCAAACAGCTTTACCGAATACAAGCTTTCGGATATTCTGCCGTTTTCATTTAATCCTAAACATATTAAATAAGGCGTGTTGTTATGAGAATGTACGATATAATTGAGAAAAAAAGAAACGGCGAGGAACTGAACGAAAGGGAAATAAACTTTTTTGTAAAAGGTTATACCGAAGGCTCAATTCCCGATTATCAGGCTTCTGCCTTTTGCATGGCTGTATATTTTAAGGGTATGACGGAAAAAGAGACCGTAATTTTGACCGAAGCCATGGCAAAATCAGGCGATACGGTGGATTTATCAATGTTTGGAAATCTTTCTGCCGACAAACATTCAACCGGGGGAGTAGGCGACAAAACAAGCCTTATTGTAGCTCCCATTGTAGCCGCTTTGGGCGGAAAGCTTACAAAAATGTCCGGCAGAGGTCTTGGGCATACGGGCGGAACTGTTGACAAATTAGAGTCTATTCCGGGCTATAAAACTACTCTGTCTCAAGAAGAGTTTATTTCACAAATTGAAAAGGTCGGCATGGCAATTATCGGTCAAAGCGGGAATTTAACACCTGCCGACAAAAAGCTTTACGCCTTGCGAGATGTTACCGCAACAGTTGACAGTATTCCGCTTATTGTGTCAAGCATTATGAGCAAAAAAATTGCCGCAGGCTCACACAATATTGTTCTTGACGTTAAATGCGGCAGCGGCGCTTTTATGAAAACTCTTGAAGATGCAGAAATTCTTGCAAGGGAAATGGTAAAAATCGGAAAGGGCTGCGGCAGAAATATAGCGGCTCTCATTACTGATATGGACAGACCTTTAGGCTCGGCAATCGGTAATTCCCTTGAAGTTATTGAGGCTGTGAAGGTTCTTAAAGGTGAATTGGACAACGATTTAAAAGAGGTTTGCGTATCACTTGCATCTGAAATGATTTCTCTTGTTTATTCAATATCTTATGACGATGCCTTAAAAATGGTAAACGATACGCTTATTAGCGGAAAAGCCTTCCTGAAAATGAAAGAATGGATTTCAGCTCAGGGTGGTGACACCAAATATATTGATAATACAGACCTTTTCAGGAAAGCTGAATTTTCCCGTGATATAGTGGCTGAAACTGACGGCTATATTGCTTCAATGGACACGGAAAAAATCGGTCTTACAAGTGTTATTTTAGGCGCAGGAAGAGCCTCAAAAGAAGACAGCATTGATTTTTCAGCAGGTATTTTGATTTATAAAAAGACGGGCGATGAAATTAGAAAAGGCGAAAAAATCGCAACTCTTTTAACGAATAACAATGCAGATTTCAATGATGCTGTAAAAATGTATAATTCTTCAATAACGGTTTCTTCCAAAAAACCTGAGCCTAAGCCGCTGATATATAAAATTATCAGATAAATTTTTTAAAAATATTTGTTTTTATATGTTGACAGCATTCTGCCAAAATGATATAATTTCTTAAATCAAATCTTTAATTCGATACAGTGATGTCGACAAGATTGAGTATAGAAGCACCCATTGTGTTTACACATTGGTTATGTTTGTGTAGCTTGTACCTTATCGGCTGTGTGTCGGTAAGGTATTTTTTATAGGAGGGTTCACAGTGCAACAGTATTCTAAATTAAAGACAATTTGTATTGATAAACTCTCGGACGCTGTACTTTGTAACGGTGATTTTGCCGATTTGGATTTTGAAAATTGTGTTGTTTTTCCCGGCTTTTGCGATGTGCATGTGCATTTTCGTGAGCCGGGTTTTTCTTATAAAGAAACCATAAAATCTGGCTCATTGGCATCTGCACATGGCGGATATACCGCGGTTTGTACAATGCCAAATTTAAATCCCGTTCCCGACAGTGCCGAGCATTTAGACGAACAGCTAAACATTATAAAAAATGATGCTGTTATCAACGTTTACCCTTACGGCTCAATTACGGTAGGGCAAAATGGTGAAGAGCTTTCCGATATGTTCACTATGGCAAGTAGCGTTATAGCGTTTTCAGATGACGGAAAGGGAGTTCAAAATGAAGAAATGATGCGTGAAGCTATGCTTAGGGCAAAGGCTCTCGGCAAAATTATTGTTGCTCACTGTGAGGACAATTCACTTCTTCACGGCGGTTATATCCACGACGGAGTTTACGCTAAAGCGCACGGACATAAGGGAATCTGCTCGGAAAGCGAATGGAAACCCATTGAGCGTGATTTGCGACTTGCTAAAGAAACAGGATGTGCCTATCACGTTTGCCACATTTCCTGCAAAGAAAGCGTTGAGCTTATAAGGAAAGCCAAGGCAGAGGGTGTAAATGTAACCTGCGAAACAGCTCCTCATTATTTGATTTTAACTGATGAAGATTTGCAGGAAGACGGAAAATTTAAGATGAACCCACCGTTGCGCTCACTTGAGGACAGAGCGGCTTTAATTGAGGGGATAAAAGACGGAACTATCGACATGATAGCGACAGACCACGCTCCCCACAGTGATGAGGAAAAATCTAAGGGTCTTCGTGACAGCTCTTTCGGAATAGTCGGAATTGAATCCGCATTTCAGCTCATCTACACACACCTTGTTAAGAAAAATATTATATCTCTTAAAAAAGCAGTTGAGCTTATGGCGGTAAATCCCCGAAAAAGATTTGATATACCCCTTGGAGACGACTGTACGGTCTGGAATCTTAACGAAAAAACAGTTATAAACCCGAGTGAATTTCTTTCAAAAGGAAAATCAACTCCCTTTGAAAACACAGAGGTTTACGGAAAATGTTTGCTGACAGTTTGCCAAGGTAAAACAGTTTATAAATTATTTTAATATATATGGAGGACAAAACAATGGCTAAAAGAACAGATGTAAAAAAGGTATTGATTATCGGCTCAGGCCCCATAGTAATCGGACAGGCCGCCGAATTTGACTATGCAGGCACTCAGGCTTGCCTTGCGCTTAAAGAAGAAGGTTACGAGGTAATTCTTTGCAACTCAAACCCTGCAACGATTATGACAGACACTTCAATTGCTGATAAGGTTTATATGGAGCCGTTAACTCTTGAATATATCGCAAAAATTCTCCGTTACGAGCGCCCTGATGCTATAGTTCCCGGAATCGGCGGTCAGACAGGTCTTAACCTTGCAATGCAGCTTGAAAAGAAAGGCATTCTCAAAGAATGCGGCACAAAGCTTCTCGGCACTTCAAGCGAAAGCATTGAAAGAGCAGAGGACAGAGAACTGTTCAAAGAAATGTGCGAATCAATAGGCGAGCCCGTTATTCCGTCTGAGATTACATACAGCATTGAGGAAGCTAAGGCGGCCGCTGAAAGAATAGGTTACCCGGTAGTTCTTCGCCCTGCATTTACTTTGGGCGGTACCGGCGGCGGATTTGCAAACAATGAAGAAGAACTTGTTTCTATCGGAATGAACGCATTTAAGCTTTCACCCGTTCACCAGGTTCTTATTGAAAAGAGCGTTAAGGGGTACAAAGAAATCGAGTTTGAGGTAATGCGTGACTCAAATGACCATGCTATTACAATTTGTGGTATGGAAAATATTGACCCCGTAGGTGTTCATACAGGCGACTCAATAGTTGTAGCCCCAATTCTCTCACTTAATGACCATGACCTTAAAATGCTTAACGACAGCGCAATTAAAATTATTCGTGAGCTTAAAATTGAGGGCGGCTGTAATGTTCAGTTTGCGCTTAATCCCAATTCAAGTGAATATTTCCTTATAGAAGTTAACCCCAGAGTTTCCCGTTCTTCTGCATTGGCATCAAAGGCAAGCGGTTACCCGATAGCAAGAGTTACGGCAAAAATTGCTATGGGTATGGCTCTTGAGGACATTCCCGTTGCAGGCGGAACTGCTGCCATTGAACCGAGCCTTGATTACATTGTGGCTAAATTCCCACGTTTCCCCTTTGACAAATTTGCTGATGCTCCCAACACGCTCGGCACACAGATGAAGGCAACGGGTGAGGTAATGGGTATAGGCTCAACTCTTGAAGAGTGTATGTTAAAATCAGTTCGTTCTCTGGAAACGGGCGTTTGCCATTTCCATCTTGCTAAATTTGATGAGTTTACAGACAGTGAGCTTCTTGAATATGTTAAGGAGTTTAAAGATGATAACGTATATGCTATCTTTGAGCTCCTCCGCAGAGGTACAAGCATCGAAACCCTTCACGAAGTTACGATGATTACCGAGCTCTTCCTTGAATCATACAAGAAAATTGTTGATATGGAAGAAAAGATTAAAGCAAATGTAAATAATGTAGATGTTCTTAAGGAAGCAAAAATTCTCGGCTTCTCAGATAAATTTATTTCAAATGTATGGAATGTTAAAGAAACAGATGTTTATAAAATGAGAAAAGATAACGGTATCACTCCCATATTTAAAATGGTTGATACTCTTCATACGGGCAAATATATCGCTTATCTTTACTCATCATACACAGGTAAAAACCAGTCAAGACTTACTGACAAAAAGAAAATTGTTGTTTTAGGCGCCGGTCCTATCCGTATAGGTCAGGGTGTTGAGTTTGACTATTCAACCGTTCACGCAGTTCAAACGATTAAGCGTGCAGGTTACGAAGCAATAATCATCAACAACAACCCCGAAACAGTTTCAACCGACTACACAACTGCCGATAAGCTTTATTTTGAGCCTTTAACTCCCGAAGATGTTATGGCAATAGTTGACTTTGAACAGCCCGAAGGCGTTATCGCATCCTTGGGCGGTCAGACTGCAATTAACCTTGCTCAGCCTCTTATGGACAGAGGAGTTAAAATTATAGGCACGGACTGCGAAGCTATTGAGAAAGCTGAGAACCGTGACAGCTTTGAAAAAATACTTAAAGACCTCAACATTCCTCAGCCTAAAGGTCAGGCAGTTACAAATATTGAAGACGGACTTAAAGCCGCAAACGAAATTGGCTACCCCGTTCTCGTTCGTCCGTCCTTCGTTCTCGGCGGCAGAGCTATGCAAATAGTTTCTAAGGACGAGCATTTAAAGCATTACCTTAAAACAGCCGTTGAAATTGACGAAGACAAGCCCGTTCTTGTTGACAAGTATATTCAGGGTAAAGAGGTCGAGGTTGACGCTATTTGCGACGGTAGGGATGTATTTGTACCGGGAATTATGGAACTGGTGGAGCGAACAGGCGTTCACTCAGGTGACTCAATAAGCGTTTATCCCACATTCTCAATTTCCGACAAGGTTAAGGGAATTATTCTTCAATACGCTAAGAAATTAGGTCTTGGTATCGGTATAATCGGTCTTTACAATATTCAGTTTATTGTTGACGCAAACGAAAATGTATATATTATCGAGGTAAATCCGCGTTCTTCAAGAACGGTTCCTTTCCTTTCAAAAGCAACAGGCTATTCCCTTGCTGACATTGCAACAGAGGTAATTTTAGGAAAGAGCCTTAAAGAACAGGGCATATTCGAGCTTTATCCGCAGGAAAAGAAGCGTTATTACGTAAAGGTTCCCGTATTCTCATTCAACAAGATAAAGGGACTTGACGCTTACCTTTCTCCTGAAATGAAATCAACAGGCGAAGCAATAGGTTATGACGACAAACTTCACAGAGCAATGTTCAAGGCTCTTACCGCTTCGGGAATGAACCTTCAAAACTACGGTACGGTTCTTGTAACTCTTGCAGACGAAGACAAAGAAGAGGCAATTCCGCTTATCAGAAGATTTTATAATATGGGCTTTAACATTGAAGCTACAAGCGGTACTGCCGCAGTGCTCAAACAAAACGGAATAAGAACACGTGTTCGCGGTAAAATCAGCGAGGGCAGTGATGAAATTCTTGAATCAATCCGTGCGGGCTATGTAAGTTATGTTATAAACACAAGAGCAATTCTTTCAGGGGTTCATTATGAGGACGGTATTGAAATCCGTACTGCCGCAACTGAAAACAATGTAACAATATTTACTTCACTTGACACGGTAAGAGTTCTTCTTGATGTTCTTGAAGAAACAACTCTCACAATTTCAACTATCGACGCTTGATTTTGAGGTATATATGAAACAAGTTTTATTTTCGGTAAAAGAAAATACTCCCTTGACAAGTAATGTTTACAAAATGACTTTGACGGGCGACTGTTCCCATATTACAGCGCCCGGTCAGTTTGTAAATATAAAAATTGACGGTCTTTTCTTGCGCAGACCCATATCTGTTTGTGACAGAGAGGAAAACACGCTTACAATAATTTATAAAGCGGTCGGCAAAGGCACCGAAATTATGAGTAAAATGCCCGAAGGACAAATTCTTGATGTTCTTACAGGCCTTGGAAACGGATATGATATTTCTCTTAGCGGTGAAAAGCCGTTGCTTATCGGCGGCGGCGTAGGCGTCCCGCCCATGTATATGCTTGCAAAGGAATTAAAAGAGCAGGGGAAAAGCGTATCAGTAATTCTCGGCTTTAATACAAAGTCGGAAGTTTTTTATGAAAATGAATTTAAAGCACTTGGCTGTGAGGTAGAAGTAACAACTGTTGACGGCAGCTACGGCACAAAAGGTTTCGTGACCGATGCGCTGCCTTCGGATTACTCATATTTCTTCTGCTGCGGTCCTGAGCCAATGCTTAAAGCAGTTTACAAAGCAACTAAAACATCAGGTCAATTTAGCTTTGAAGAAAGAATGGGATGCGGCTTCGGCGCTTGTATGGGTTGCAGTTGCAAAACGGTAACAGGTTATAAAAGAATTTGCAAGGACGGTCCCGTGCTTAAAAAGGAGGAAATTTTATGGGAAGACTGAGCGTAAATCTTTGCGGAATAGAGCTTGACAATCCCGTAATTCCTGCATCGGGCACCTTTGGCTTTGGCTATGAATTTGCCGAACTATATGATATAAATTGCTTAGGTACTTTTTCTTTTAAAGGAACGACTAAAGAAGGCCGTTTCGGCAATCCTACGCCGAGAATTGCTGAGTGTACTGCAGGTATGATAAATGCGGTTGGTCTTCAAAATCCCGGAGTGGAGAAAGTGATTTCCAATGAGCTTCCAAAGCTGAAAAAATGCTTTAGCAAGCCTGTAATGGCGAACGTTAGCGGCTTTTCCGTTGACGATTATGCGCATACTTGTGAAAAATTAGACCCAGAAAAGCAAATCGGATGGTTTGAGGTAAATGTTAGCTGTCCTAATGTTCACGGCGGCGGAATGAGCTTCGGAACAGACCCAAAAGCCGCCGCAGAGATTACGAGAGCCGTAAAAGCCGTTACAACTAAGCCTGTAATAGTTAAGCTTTCACCAAATGTTACCGATATTGTATCAATTGCAAAGGCGTGTGAGGTTGCAGGAGCAGACGGAATAAGCCTTATTAACACAATGCTCGGTATGAGAATTGACCTTAACAGAAGAATACCCATTATTAAGAATAAAATGGGCGGATTTTCAGGCCCTGCAATTTTCCCCGTAGCCGTAAGAATGGTTTATCAGGTGTCAAAGGCTGTGAAAATTCCCGTTATTGGAATGGGCGGTGTTTCAACTGCCGAAGATGTTATTGAAATGATGATGGCAGGGGCGACTGCTGTTGAAATCGGCGCCGCAAACCTTGTAAATCCCTTTGCCTGCCGTGACATTATAAACGAGCTACCGAGCACTTTAGACAGGTATAAGATAAATGAAATTAAAGATATAATAGGAGTGGTAGAATAATGGGTAAGGATGTAATCGTTGCCTGCGACTTTGCAAGTGCAGAAAAGACTTATGAATTTCTTGATTTGTTTACAGAGCGTAAGCCCTTTGTGAAAATAGGTATGGAGCTTTTCTATGCTGAGGGTCCTCAAATCGTAAAAGAGATTAAAAAAAGAGGTCATAAAATATTCCTCGATTTAAAGCTTCACGATATTCCCAATACAGTAAAAAAATCAATGTCCGTGCTTTCAAACTTGGATGTTGATATCACAAATCTTCACGCAGGCGGCACGGTGCGAATGATGGAAGCGGCTCTCGAAGGATTAACAAGAGAGGACGGTACAAGACCTCTTCTGATAGCAGTTACTCAGCTCACTTCAACCGACCAGGAATCTATGGAAAACGATTTGCTGATTCACGAGCCTATTGATAAAGTAGTTATGCACTATGCAGAAAATGCCAAAAAGGCAGGGCTCGACGGCGTTGTTTGCTCACCCCTTGAAGCACAGAAGGTGCATGATACTTGCGGAAAAGATTTTCTTACAGTTACACCCGGCGTACGCTTTGCTGACGGCGACATCGGCGACCAAAAACGGGTTATGACACCTGCGGAAGCCAAAAAGATTGGCTCGGATTATATTGTAGTCGGCAGACCAATTACTGCTGCAGAGGACCCCGTAGCCGCATATAACAGATGTGTTGCAGAATTTGTAGATTAAATTTAAGGAGAGAATACTATGGAGCTTAAAAATCTAATAGCACAAGACTTACTTAAAATTAAAGCAGTTTTCTTTCGCCCGGAAGAGCCTTTTACTTGGGCGAGCGGAATAAAAAGTCCCGTTTACTGTGACAACAGATTAACTCTTACTGCACCTGAGGTTCGCACAGACGTTGAACAAGGACTTGCTCAGCTTATCAAAGAGAATTATCCCGATGCAGAGGTTCTTATGGGTACTTCAACTGCAGGTATTGCCCACGCCGCAATAACAGCGCATTTACTCGGTATGCCAATGGGTTATGTTCGTTCAGGCGCTAAAGACCACGGCAGACAGAACCAAATTGAAGGTAAGCTTGAAAAGGGCCAGAAGGTTGTAGTTGTTGAAGACCTTATTTCAACAGGCGGCAGTGTAATTGAAGTAGTTAATGTTTTGCGTGATGCAGGCGCAGAAGTTCTCGGTGTTGTTTCAATTTTCACTTACGGTATGCAAAAAGGTCTTGACAGACTGAAAGAGGCCAATGTTAAAAATGTTTCACTGACAAACTTTGACTGCATTGCAGAGGTTGCGGCACAGGAGGGTTATATAAAGGCTGAAGATATTAAGAGATTGATAGCTTTCAGAAATAACCCGTCAGATGAAAGCTGGATAGGGGAATAGTTTGAAAAATACAACGAAAGGAACGATACCGTGCACGAAAAGCTGTTTTTCTATGGCTTTTTGTGCGACTGTGGTATCGCTGTGCGATAAAAATGAGAAGTGTCATTGATATAGTTGACCTTACTACCGAAGAGTTAGACGGGCTTATTAAAACAGCAATAGACATTATTGATAACCCTAAAAGGTACTCAGAAATTTGTCACGGCAAAAAGTTAGCCACGCTTTTCTTTGAGCCGTCAACAAGGACCCGAATGAGCTTTGAAGCGGCAATGTATGAGCTTGGCGGCAATGTTATTTCTATGACAGACGCAATGTCCTCATCTGCATCAAAGGGTGAAAGCGTGGCAGATACCGCCAAAACAGTAAGCTGTTATGCCGATATTATCGCAATGCGCCACCCGAAAGAGGGAGCGGCATATGTTGCGGCAAAGGCGGCGTCTATTCCAGTCATAAACGCAGGGGACGGCGGTCATTGCCACCCAACGCAGACCCTTGCCGATTTGCTTACAATTTACCGTGAAAAAGGCAGATTTGATAATTTGACAATAGGACTTTGCGGTGATCTTAAATTCGGCAGAACTGTTCACTCGCTTATAAATGCGCTTTCAAGATATAACAAAATTAAATTTGTTCTTATTTCACCTGAGGAGTTAAAGCTTCCGAGCTATGTTAAGAGGGATTCAATAAAATCAAAAAATATTCCTTATGTTCAGACAACTGATCTTGAAGGTTCTTTACCTGAGCTTGATATTCTTTATATGACAAGAGTTCAGCGTGAGCGCTTCTTTAATGAAGAAGATTATTTAAGACTAAAGGACAGCTACATTTTAACTCCGGACAAGCTTAAAAACGCAAAGGCTGATTTGTCAATAATGCACCCGCTTCCGAGGGTGAATGAAATCAGCGTTGCAATTGACGAAGACCCGCGAGCGTGCTATTTTAAACAGGTGCTAAACGGAAAATATATGCGTATGGCGCTTATCATTAAGCTTTTGAAGGAGGCAGGCACAATATGAATATAGATTCAATTCAAAACGGATTTGTCATTGACCACATTGAAGCAGGCTCCGGTATGAAGCTTTATGATCTTTTAAAGCTTGACGAACATGATGTTTCTGTCGCAATTATCAAAAACGTTCAAAGCAAGAAAATGGGTAAAAAAGATATTATCAAGATTGATGCAGACATTGACTTAAATCTTGATGTTATCGGTTATGTTGACCCGACTGCTACCGTAAACGTTATCAAAAACGGCGAGCTTGTGGAGAAGCTGTCAATAGATATGCCCGAAACGCTTGTTAACGTTATTAAATGCAAAAATCCAAGGTGTATTACATCTTGCGAGCAAGAGCTTGACCATATTTTCAAACTTGCTGATAAGAGTAATAAGGAATACCGTTGTCTTTATTGCGAAACAAAAGCAAAATAAAAGCAAAATAAATTTTTAAATCATAATCGCTTCTGTTGAGGTGATTATGATTTTTCGTTTCTTTTACAACGGCAATTTTTTTGTTGCATCAGGGTTTTGCATAGTAGTTTTACTGCTTTCATTTATATAACAAAAACGTACAAAATCTTACATAAAAATACTGTTAAAATTATGAAAGTAAACACCCTTTAAAACAGTCAAAATCCTTGACTATTTCTTTTATCTTATGGTATAATAACCTCACGAAACACAAGCAAAATCAAAGATTTTGTATGTTTCTGAGAACATTGTATCATAAATTGGGGCTTTGCCATCGGCTACGCCGTACATTATGCTTTGTATAATGAATTTATGATATAATTTTTTCGATAAAAAAGGTTGGTTCTTTGCGACTGACGGAAGAATGTGGAGCACCACAGAGGAGCAAGGACTTTTTACTTTAGCCGACCGTCTGGGCACATTTAACCTACTTCAAGGTTCAAGTGTGTCTTTTTGTTTTTTTAAGGAGGATTATTATGAAAAAAGTCGGAATTATTATGGGCAGTGACAGTGATTTGCCAATTATTCAAAAGTGTGTAGATATGCTTAATTCTCTTGAAATTGAGTATACGGTTCATGTTTATTCGGCTCACCGTACACCTGAAGAGGCAGCAGCATTTGCAAAATCTGCTAAGGAAAACGGCTACGGAGTAATTATTGCCGCAGCAGGTATGGCAGCTCACCTTGCAGGCGCAGTTGCCGCAAATACAACCCTTCCCGTAATAGGCATTCCCTGCAAATCTTCTGCTCTTGACGGTATGGATGCTCTTCTTTCAACTGTTCAGATGCCCACAGGTATTCCCGTTGCAACGGTAGCCATTAACGGCGGCGGAAATGCGGCTCTTCTTGCGGCACAAATGCTTGCGATTTCCGATGAAAAATTGGCGGAAAAACTTATAGCAATGCGTGAAGAAAACAAAAAAGCAGTTTTGGCTAAGGATGCTAAAATCTGCGCTGAATTTAATAAATAATAAAAAAATATAAGGAGTTTTAATTATGGAAAAGACAGTTCAACTTTACGAAGGAAAAGCAAAGAAGGTATATGCTACTGAAAACCCTGATTTGGTAATTGTTTCTTACAAGGATGATGCTACTGCATTTGACGGTCTTAAAAAAGGCACTATTGTAGGCAAGGGTGCTATTAACAACCGTATGTCAAATTACCTTATGCAGATTCTTGAGAAAAAAGGTATTAAAACTCATTTTGTTGAGGAGCTTAACGACAACGAAACAGTCGTTAAAAAGGTTTCAATCGTTCCTCTTGAAGTAATTATAAGAAATATTTCTGCAGGCTCATTTGCAAAGCGCTTCGGCGTTGAAGAGGGAATAGTATTCGCAGAGCCTACAATTGAGTTTTCATATAAAAATGACGATCTTCACGATCCGCTTATGAACTCTTATCACGCTCTCGCCCTCGGGCTTGCTACTAAAGAAGAAATTGACACAATCAAGTCAATGGCATTTACGGTAAACGAGGTTCTCAAGGATTACTTTATCGGTCTTGGCGTTAAGCTTGTTGACTTTAAGCTTGAGTTCGGTAAAACTTCAGACGGAACAATCGTTCTTGCTGATGAAATTTCACCCGATACCTGCCGCTTCTGGGATGCGGAAACAAACGAAAAGCTTGACAAGGACCGTTTCCGCAGAGATTTAGGCGGAGTTGAAGATGCATACAAAGAAATGATGCACAGAATTTTCGGCGAATAATCGGAGGTAAAATTCATGGGAGGATTTTTCGGAATCGCTTCAAAAAAAGACTGTATGTTAGATGTTTTCTTCGGCGTTGACTATCATTCGCACCTTGGCACTCGCAGGGGCGGACTTGCGGCGTATGATAAAGAAATCGGCTTACAGAGGAAAATTCACAATATAGAAAACGCTCCCTTTCGTACAAAGTTTGAGCATGTTTTAGAGGAAATGAAAGGTACCTCGGCAATAGGCTGTATCAGCGACACTGACCCTCAGCCCTTGCTTATCCGTTCAAGAATAGGCACATATGCCATTTGCACGGTAGGTATTATAAACAACGCCGATTATCTTATCGACAAGTATCTTACAAATGACTGCGGTCATTTTGACGCTATGACAGGCGGTAAGGTAAACTCTAACGAGCTTGTAGCCTCTCTTATAAGCTTAAAAGGTGACTTTTTGAGCGGTCTTGAATTTGCGCAGAAAGTAATTGACGGAACTGCTTCAATTCTTTTGCTCACTCAAACTGGCTCGATTATTGCCGCAAGGGATAAATTCGGCAGACTGCCCATTCAAATAGGTAAAAACGAGGACGGTTTTGCAGTTTCATTTGAATCCTTTGCTTATGAAAAGCTTGGCTATGAGTTTATTAAAGAGCTCGGACCCGGTGAAATTGTTGAGATTACGCCTGATGAAATAAAACAGCTTAAAGAGCCCGGTAAAAAGAAAAAAATCTGCGCATTTCTTTGGAGCTATTACGGCTATCCAACGTCTACCTACGAAGGCGTTAACGTTGAAATGATGCGCTATAACAACGGTAAAATTATGGCTGAAGCTGACAAGAAATCAGGCATCAGCGAAGGCGTTGATTATGTAGGCGGCGTTCCCGATTCAGGCACACCTCACGCAATCGGTTATTCAAATCAGAGCGGTATACCTTTTGCAAGGGCTTTTATTAAATACACTCCCACTTGGGCGAGGAGCTTTATGCCAACAAACCAGTCTGAGAGAAATAAAATTGCAAAAATGAAGCAGATTCCCGTTAAGGATTTGATAGTAGGGAAAAATCTTCTTTTCGTTGACGATTCAATTGTCAGAGGTACTCAGCTTAAAGAAACGGTTGATTTCCTTTACGAAAACGGTGCAAAATCTGTTCATATGCGTTCAGCCTGTCCGCCTATAATGTACGGATGCAAATACCTCAATTTCTCAAGAGCAACGAGCGATATGGAGCTTATTGCAAGAAGAGTTATAGTAGAGCTTGAGGGTGAAGACGGCTTTAATTATATTGACGAGTATGCAGATTCTTCTACCGAAAGAGGTAAAAAGCTTAGAGCAAACATCTGCGAAAAGCTTCATTTGGCTTCCCTTGAATTTCAAAGCCTTGAGGGGATTATTAAGGCAATAGGTTTAGACCCAGAAGAGCTTTGCACATATTGCTGGAACGGAAAGGAATAAGATTATGAACAATTCTAAATCGGATGTTTATGCAGCGGCAGGCGTTGATATTACTGCAGGCTACAAGGCAGTTGAGCTTATGAAAAAGCATATCGCTACCACTTTAACTTCAGGCGTTTGCTCTGATGTAGGCGGATTTGGCGGTCTTTTTGAGCTTGACCTTACGGGAATTACAAAGCCCGTGCTTGTAAGCGGTACTGACGGGGTAGGTACAAAATTAAAACTTGCATTTTTAATGGACAAGCACGACACGGTTGGTATTGACTGCGTTGCAATGTGTGTAAACGATATTATTTGCTGCGGCGCAAAACCGCTCTTTTTCCTTGATTATATTGCCTGCGGTAAAAATATCCCTGAAAAAATAGCAGATATTGTTAAAGGTGTTTGTGACGGCTGTGTTCAGTCAGGCGCTGCGCTTATCGGCGGTGAAACTGCTGAAATGCCCGGATTTTATCCTGTTGACGAATATGACCTTGCAGGCTACTGCACGGGCGTTGTTGATAAGTCAAAGATTATTGATAACAAAACAATGGCTGAGGGCGATGTTATCATAGCTCTTCCCTCAAGCGGCGTTCATTCAAACGGTTTTTCTCTTGTTAGAAAGGTGTTTGACGTTGAGAACAGCGACATTAAATCTCCCGTGGCAGAGCTTGGCGGCAAATCTATTGGCGAAACTCTTCTTACGCCCACAAAAATTTATGTAAAACCCGTTCTCGCTCTTCTTTCTGAGGTTAAAGTTAAGGGTATTTCACATATCACTGGCGGCGGATTCTATGAGAATATTCCGAGAAGTATTCCCGACGGTTTATGCGCGAAAATCGACCGTAAATCAGTAAAGGTTTTGCCGATTTTCGAGCTTCTGTCAAAAAAAGGCAACATAGATGAAAGAGATATGTTCAACACCTTTAATATGGGCGTTGGTATGAGCATAGTTGTAGGTAAACAAGACGCCGATAAGGCTCTTGAAATCTTAAGGGCTAACGGTGAGGACGCTTACATTATCGGCGAAATCATCAAATACGAGAATAAAATAGAAATATGCTAAAAAAAGTAATTAACGGAATTTTTGCAGGTATTTTGATTTCAATCGGCGGAGCAGTTTACCTTGCGTGTGACAATAAATATGTAGGCTCACTGCTTTTTACGGTAGCACTTGTTTGCATTTGTTATCAAGGCTATTCTCTTTATACGGGAAAGATATGCTACATACCTGAAAAACACGGAAAAGAAGAATTTTCAGTATTGCTTACAGGGCTTTTGGGCAATGTAATAGCAACAACAGCTTGCGGTTATGCGCTTGCATACGCAATACTGAAGCTTCGCGAGGCAGGTTTTAACGCTTGTACATTAAAACTCCAGCAGGAAATGCCCCAAACATTTATTAGGGCGTTTTTCTGCGGAATACTCATATTCCTTGCAGTCGATATTTTCAAAAACCATAAAACGCCTTTGGGAATAATACTCTGCATACCCGTCTTTATATTGAGTGGCTTTGAACACTCTGTTGCTGATATGTTCTATTTTGCCGTTTCTGGTATGGTTTCACTAAGAGCTTTTGTGTTTATTTGGATTGTTATTTTAGGTAATTCGTTAGGCGGAATGTTATTCCCGTTACTGTCCATTTTAGGAGGTAAAAAAGATGCCGAGCAAAAAAGCTAAAATAGCCGTGCTGGTTTCAGGCGGCGGAACAAATTTACAAGCTCTCATTGATGCACAGGCAAGCGGTATCATCTCCAGCGGCAAAATTGAGCTTGTCATTTCAAATAAAGACGGAGCGTTTGCTCTTACCCGTGCAAAAAATGCAGGCATTAAAACATTTACCGTTCTTAAAAAGCAGCTTGGTTCTCAGGAAGCATTTGAAAACGAAATTATAAAAATTCTTGACGAAAACGGCATTGATTTAATTGTTCTTGCAGGCTTTATGTCTATTTTGAGTAAGAAATTTACCTCGCATTATGAAAACAGAATATTAAATGTTCATCCGTCTTTGATTCCGTCATTTTGCGGTGAAGGCTTTTACGGTCTTCATGTGCATGAGGCTGCACTTAAAAAGGGCGTTAAGGTAACGGGCGCAACCGTTCATTTTGTTAATGAAATACCCGACGGCGGAGAGATAATAATGCAAAAGGCAGTTGAAGTTAAGGACGGCGACACTCCCGAAATCCTTCAAAAAAGGGTTATGGAAAATGCCGAATGGATAATCCTTCCCGAATCTACTGAAAAAATATGTAAGCAAATCATTTCAAAATAAATTCTGAAAAGGAGCTTGTATTATGGAAATCAAATCTATTAAAGAAGAGCTTAATTCACTTGCTTATCACGGCAGGGGAATCATTATCGGTAAAAGTGCTGACGGTAAGAAGGCTGTTACTGCTTATTTTATAATGGGCAGAAGCGAAAACAGCAGAAACCGTGTCTTTGTAGAAGACGGCGAAGGTATTCGCACACAGGCTTTTGACGAATCAAAGATGGTTGACCCGCATCTTATTATTTATGCACCCGTAAAAGTGCTCGGTAATAAGACTATCGTTACAAACGGCGATCAGACTGATACAATTTATGAGCTTATGGACAAGCAGATGACATTTGAGCAGGCTCTTCGCACAAGAGAGTTTGAAGACGATGCTCCCAATTACACTCCGAGAATTTCAGGAATTATTCACCGTGAGAACGGTGAAATGAATTTTGCTATGTCAATTTTAAAATCAGCAGACGGCGACGGCAGCTCATGCCAGAGATACACTTACGCTTATTCAAATCCCCTTGCAGGTAAAGCTAAGTTTATTCATACATATAAGTGTGACGGTAATCCGCTTCCGAGCTTTGAGGGTGAACCTAAAACATTAGAGCTTCCTGATGTGGATATTGATGATCTCACCGACCTTATTTGGTCAAATCTTAATGAAGACAACAAGGTTTCATTATTCGTAAGATATATTGATATTGAAACAGGCAAATACAACTCAAGAATAGTTAACAAGAATAAATAAGAATTGAGGTTAGTGAAATGAAAGAATTTGAACTTAAGTACGGATGTAACCCTAATCAGAAGCCTTCAAAAATATATATGCACGACGGCAGTGACCTTCCTATTGAAATTCTTTGCGGCAGACCCGGTTACATAAATTTCCTTGATGCGTTTAATTCATGGCAGCTTGTAAAGGAACTCAAAGAGGCTCTCGGACTTCCCGCAGTTACCTCATTTAAGCATGTAAGCCCCACGTCGGCGGCAGTTGGCATTCCGCTTTCCGATACTCTTAAAAAGGCTTGTTTTGTTGACGATATAGAAGGTCTTGACGATTCTCCGCTTGCTTGTGCATATGCCCGTGCAAGAGGCACAGACAGAATGTGTTCTTTCGGTGACTGGGTTGCTCTTTCCGATGTTTGCGATGTTACAACTGCAAAAATGATAAAGAGAGAGGTTTCAGACGGTATTATTGCCCCCGGTTATGAGCCTGAGGCACTTGAAATTCTTAAATCAAAGAGAAACGGCAATTATAATATCGTTAAAATTGACCCGAATTATGTTCCCGATGCTCAGGAGCGTAAGCAGGTTTTCGGCATTACATTTGAGCAGGGCAGAAATAATTTTGAAATCAACAAAGAGCTCCTTTCAAATATTGTAACTGCAAACAAAGATATGCCTGAAACCGCAATTCGTGACCTTATAGTTGCCCTTATTACTCTTAAATATACACAGTCTAATTCAGTTTGCTATGCAGTTGACGGTCAGGCTATTGGCGTTGGCGCAGGTCAGCAGTCAAGAATCCACTGCACAAGACTTGCAGGCACAAAGGCTGACACTTGGTTCCTTCGTCAGGCAGATAAGGTTATCAACCTTCCTTTCAAAGAGAATATCGGCAGACCTGACAGAGACAATATTATTGACGGCTATATCAATCAAAACGAAGAAGATGTTTGCGCCGATGGAATTTGGCAGAAGTATTTTACAGAAAGACCCGAACCCTTTACAAAAGAGGAGCAGGCGGCTTATCTTGCTACAAAAGACGGCGTTGCCCTCGGTTCCGACGCTTTCTTCCCGTTCTCAGATAATATTGAAAGAGCGTACCGTTCAGGCGTAAAATATATTGCTGAACCGGGCGGCTCAATCCGTGACGATGCAGTTATTGAATGTTGCGATAAATACAATATGTCAATGGCATTTACGGGTATGAGATTGTTCCATCACTAATAAAAACGAGGTAAAACCTATGAAAATAATGGTTGTCGGCGGCGGCGGAAGAGAGCATGCCATAATCAAAAAAATTAAAGAGAATAAAGATGTAACTGAAATCTTTGCTCTTCCCGGTAACGGCGGAATGGCAAAGGATGCCACGCTTGTTAATATTGCCGCTACTGATATTGAGAAAATCGTTGAATTTGCAATTGAAAATAAAATTGATTACGCTGTTGTAGCTCCTGATGATCCGCTTGTGCTCGGTTGTGTAGATGCGCTTGAAGAAAAGGGTATACATTGCTTCGGACCGAGGAAAAATGCGGCTATAATCGAGGGCAGTAAGGTCTTTTCAAAAGAGCTTATGAAGAAATACGGTATTCCCACAGCACAGTATGAAGTTTTTTCGGATGCCGACAAAGCCCTTGAATATGTTGAGAGCTGTCCCGTTCCAACCGTTATTAAGGCTGACGGCTTGGCACTCGGCAAGGGCGTTATAATTGCGAATACGAGAGAAGAAGCCAAGGATGCCGTTGTTTCTATTATGAAGGACAAGCAATTCGGCAAGAGCGGTGACAATATCGTTATTGAAGAGTTTTTAACAGGTCCTGAGGTTTCTGTTTTATCTTTTACAGACGGAAATGTTGTTGTTCCTATGATTTCATCAATGGACCATAAGCGTGCAGGGGATAACGATACAGGGCTTAATACCGGCGGTATGGGCACTGTCGCTCCTAATCCGTATTATACAAAGGCAGTAGCCGACGAGTGTATGGAAAAGATTTTCCTGCCTACAATAAAAGCTATGAAGCAGGAGGGCAGAACCTTTAAAGGATGCCTTTATTTCGGTCTTATGATAACTTCTGACGGTCCTAAAGTAATTGAATATAACTGCCGTTTCGGCGATCCTGAAACGCAGGTGGTTTTACCACTTTTAGAAAGCGATTTGCTTACGGTTATGATGGCGGTTACTAATGAAACTTTAGCCGATTGCGACGTAAAATTTGCCGATAAAAACGCATGCTGTGTTATTATGGCATCTGAAGGCTACCCCGTAAAATATGAAAAGGGTTACGAGATCACCATTCCCGAAAGCCTTGAAAATAATGTATTTGTTGCAGGCGCAGCTCTCAAAGACGGCAAACTTTTAACAAACGGCGGACGGGTGCTCGGTGTAACTTGTATTGAAGATTCACTTGAAGCTGCAATAAAAGCTTCTTACGAAGCAGTTGGCAAAATTCATTTCGCTAATGCTTATTACCGTCACGATATCGGTCAAAAAGCGTTAAATTGTAAGGAGGACTAAAGTCTTGGTTTACAGAATTTTTGTTGAAAAGAAGAAAGAGCTTGCAAATGAAGCAAAGGCTTTATTAAACGACGCTAAAAATCTTCTCGGCATACAAAACCTTAAAGATGTTCGCATTTTCAACCGTTATGATGCGGAAAATATAACGGAAGAGCTTTTTGATTATGCGGTTAAAACTGTATTTTCCGAGCCTCAGCTTGATATTGCAACAAACGAAATTGCAACTGATGATGCGATAGTCTTCGCTGTTGAATATCTCCCGGGTCAGTTTGACCAAAGGGCGGACTCAGCAGCACAGTGTATCCAAATTATTTCCCAGGGCGACAGACCTATTATCCGTTCTGCAAAGGTTTATGCGCTTTACGGGGAACTGAATGACAGCGATGTTGCCGAAATCAAAAAGTATGTTATCAACCCTGTTGAAGCAAGAGAAGCCTCACTTGAAAGGTTTGATACTCTCAAAGTTAACTACGAAATTCCGACCGCCGTTAAAACTCTTGACGGATTTAATTCGTATTCTGAGGAAGAGCTTGCTCAGTTTGTTGAAAATTACGGTCTTGCAATGGATAAAGACGACATTAAGTTCTGTCAGGATTACTTTAAAACAGAGCACAGAGATCCGACACTTACTGAAATTCGTATGATAGACACTTACTGGTCTGACCATTGCCGTCACACGACCTTTTTAACGGTTATTGACGATGTAAAATTTGAAGACGAGCTTTTGCAAAAAGCATATGAGGATTATATTTCGGTTCGCAAAGAGCTTGGCAGAACTAAGCCCATTTGCCTTATGGATTTGGCTACCGTTGCCGTTAAATATCTTAAAGTAAACGGAAAACTTCCTAAGCTTGATGAATCTGAAGAAATCAACGCTTGCACAGTTAAAATTGAAATTGAAGCAGACGGCGTAAAAGAACCGTGGTTGCTTTTGTTTAAAAATGAAACTCACAACCACCCAACTGAAATTGAGCCATTCGGCGGTGCGGCTACCTGCATAGGCGGCGCAATCCGTGACCCGCTTTCAGGCAGAAGCTATGTTTACGGCGCAATGCGTGTTACGGGTGCGGCAGACCCGACAGTTCCAGTAAGTGAGACCATTCCCGGTAAGCTTCCCCAGAGAAAGCTTGTTACTACCGCTGCAGCAGGTTATTCGTCATACGGCAATCAGATAGGTCTTGCAACAGGCATAGTTGATGAAATCTATCACCCGGGTTATGCCGCTAAAAGAATGGAGATAGGCGCTGTAATTGCCGCCGCACCTCAGGAAAATGTACGAAGAGAAGTTCCTGCTCCTGGTGATGTTGTAATTCTTTTAGGTGGAAGAACGGGCAGAGACGGCATCGGCGGTGCTACGGGTTCGTCAAAGGCGCATAATGCACATTCTGTTGAAACCTGCGGCGCAGAGGTTCAAAAGGGTAATGCCCCCGAAGAGAGAAAATTGCAGAGACTGTTTAGAAATAAAGAAGCCTGCCTTATGATCAAGCGTTGTAACGATTTCGGTGCAGGCGGCGTTTCTGTTGCTATCGGTGAACTTGCCGACGGTCTTGAAATCGACCTTAATGCAGTACCGAAGAAATACGACGGGCTTGACGGTACAGAGCTTGCAATTTCCGAATCCCAGGAAAGAATGGCAGTTGTTGTTGAAAAAGAAAATGTAGATGCATTTTTGGCACTTGCCGAAAAAGAAAATCTTGAGGCTACTCCTGTTGCAGTTGTCAAGGCAGATCCTCGTCTTACAATGAATTGGAACGGCAAGAAAATTGTTGATATCAGCAGAGATTTCCTTAATTCCAACGGTGCGGATAAGCATATTGTAATAACTCCCCAAAAGCCTCAGGACTTTAATAAAAAGGTAAGCGGAAGCTTTACAGATAATATTAAGGCTATGGCAGAAGACCTTAATATTTGCTCAAAGAGAGGGCTTTCTGAGCGTTTTGACTCCACTATCGGCGCAGGAACGGTTCTTATGCCATTCGGCGGTAAAAACCAAAGAACGCCCATTCAGGCTATGGTGCAAAAGATTAGCGTCGAAGAAAAGCATACTGACGACTGTTCGCTTATGTCTTGGGGATATAACCCGTTTATAATGGAAAAAAGTCCGTATCACGGCGCATATCTTGCGGTTATTGAATCGGTTTGTAAGCTTATAGCAACGGGTGCAAAGTTTGAGGATGTTTATCTTACCTTCCAGGAATATTTTGAAAAGCCCGGTCAGGACGGTAAGCGTTGGGGTAAGCCTCTTGCGGCGCTTCTTGGTGCTTTTGAGGCTCAAAAAGAGTTGCAAATCGGCTCAATCGGCGGTAAGGATTCAATGAGCGGTTCCTTTGAAGATTTAGATGTTCCGCCCACGCTCGTTTCCTTTGCAGTTACCACCGAAAAGACAACCGATATTATTTCTCCCGAATTTAAAAAGGCAGGGAATAAGGTTGTTATAATTAAGCCAGAATATAATTCTGACGGTCTTCCCGACACAAATTCTCTTTTAGGCGTTTTTGAAAAGGTAAGCACTCTTATAAAGAGCGGTAATGCAGTTTCCTGCTATACACCCGGTCTTGGCGGTATTGCAGAGGCTGTAATGAAGATGTGTCTCGGAAACGGCTTCGGCTTCAAATTTAATGATAAGTTTTCTGTTGACGATGTTTTCGGTTACAATTACGCTTCGTTCTTACTCGAAGTAAGCGATGCTGAAGAACTCGATGTAATCGGTGAAATCACAGAAGCAACAGCTCTTACTTTTGCTGATGAAACAGTACAAATGGCAGAGATTTCCGATCTTTACGAAAATAAGCTTGAAGGTGTATATTCCTGTAATATAACCGAAAATGCTGCAACGGTTGAAAACTTTAATTATAAAGCAGAGAGTTACCCTGCACCTTCAATTAAGTGTGCAAAGCCTAAAGTTCTTATTCCTGCGTTCCCGGGTACAAACTGCGAATATGACAGCGCAAAGGCTGTTCGTGATGCAGGGGCAGAGCCTGAAATAATCGTCATTAAAAACCTCACATCATCTGCAATTCAGTCAAGTGTTGAGGAGTTTGCAAATAAGCTTAAAACGGCACAGATGATTTTTATTCCGGGCGGTTTCTCAGGCGGCGACGAGCCTGACGGCAGCGGTAAGTTTATTACTGCATTCTTCCGTAACGCCGCAATTAAAGACGGAGTTACCGATTTGCTTGAAAACAGAGACGGACTTATGTGCGGTATCTGTAACGGCTTCCAGGCGCTCATTAAGCTGGGACTTGTGCCTTACGGTAAAATTATTGATACCGATGAAAGCTGTCCTACGCTTACATTTAACACTATTGCACGCCACCAGTCAAAAATCGTAAGAACAAGAATTGCATCTAACAAGTCTCCGTGGTTGTCACTTACTAACGTAGGGGATGTGTATTCAGTTCCGATTTCGCACGGCGAAGGCAGATTTTTAGCTTCCGAAGAGCTTATAAAGAAGCTTGCCGCAAACGGTCAAATTGCTACACAGTACGTTGACCTTAACGGAAATGCTACCAACGACATTCAGTTTAATCCCAACGATTCAATGTACGCTATTGAAGGTATTACGTCACCTGACGGCAGAGTATTCGGTAAAATGGGTCACAGCGAGCGTGTGGGAGCAGGTCTTTATAAGAATGTTCCCGGCAATTATGACATAAAGATGTTTGAAGCTGCTGTTAAGTACTTTAAATAATCTGAATATTAAATAAATATAAGTAGCTACATATTTTTTCAGGAAATTTATGTAGCTACTTGTTTTTTTATTATCTTTGTTGTATAATATCAATATTATCGAACAAATGTTTATTGAAAGGCGGTGTTCCCTTGGATAAGTTTATTTTACATTCAAAATTTAAGCCGATGGGTGATCAGCCGTCTGCCATTGATAAACTGGTTCAAGGTGTTAACAACGGGGCTATGGAGCAGGTGCTTTTAGGTGTAACGGGAAGCGGTAAAACCTTTACAATGGCAAATATTATCGAACGAGTTAACCGACCGACGTTAGTCTTGGCGCACAATAAAACCTTGGCGGCACAGCTCTGTTCTGAGTTCCGAGAGTTTTTTCCCGAAAATGCAGTTGAATACTTTGTTTCTTATTACGACTATTATCAGCCTGAGGCTTATATTGCCACAACCGACACTTATATTGAAAAAGACTCTTCCATTAACGATGAGATTGATAAGCTTCGCCATTCAGCCACCTCTGCTCTGTCTGAGCGACGAGATGTAATCATTGTAGCCTCCGTTTCCTGCATTTACTCTCTCGGCGACCCGATTGATTACAGAAAAATGGTTCTGTCACTCAGAACGGGTATGGAAATCAGCCGTGACGACGTTATAAAAAAACTTGTAACAATGCAATATGAGCGAAACGACATAAATTTTATTCGAAATAAATTCAGAGTAAAAGGGGATATTATCGAAATATTCCCCGTATATTCAAGCGATACGGCAGTGCGTGTTGAGTTTTTCGGCGATGAGGTTGACAGAATTTGTGAGGTAAATCCGATTACGGGTTCTGTTAAAAATACTGTCTCGCACATTGCCGTTTATCCTGCTTCACACTATGTAATTTCGCCCGATAAGCTTGAAAGGTCGCTGTTACAAATATCGGAAGAAATGGAGCGCTCTGTTGCCGAATTTGAAAAGCAGGGCAAGCTTATTGAGGCACAGCGGATTCGTCAGCGTACTGAGTATGACATGGAAATGCTTCGTGAAACAGGCTTTTGCAAGGGGGTTGAAAATTATTCCGCCGTAATGTCCGGCAGAAAACCGGGCGAACCACCCTTTACACTTATTGATTACTTTCCAAAGGACTTTTTGCTTTTTGTTGACGAATCGCATGTTACTTTGCCGCAGGTAAGAGGAATGTACGGCGGTGACCGTTCAAGAAAAGACAGTCTTATAAATTTTGGCTTTCGTCTGCCTTCTGCTTACGATAACAGACCTTTAACATTTGACGAATTTTATTCTAAAGTCGGTCAAAAAATATTCGTAAGCGCAACGCCCGGACCTTTTGAAACTGAAAAAAGCGTTTGCACTTCAGAGCAGGTAATAAGACCTACGGGACTTCTTGATCCTGAAATTGAGGTGCGCGCTACTGACGGTCAAATTGACGATTTGATATCTGAAATAAACTTAAGAACTGAAAAGCAAGAGCGTGTTCTTGTGACAACTCTTACCAAAAAAATGGCTGAAAACCTAACTGACTATCTTTCACAGCACGGAATAAAAGTAAAATATATGCATTACGATATTGATACCATTGAGCGTATGGAGCTTATCCGTGATTTGCGTTTAGGCGAGTTTGATGTGTTGGTGGGCATTAACCTTCTTCGTGAAGGTCTTGATATTCCCGAAGTGTCCCTTATCGCAATTCTTGATGCTGACAAAGAGGGATTTTTGCGCTCGGAAACATCTCTTATTCAGATTATCGGCCGTGCGGCGCGAAATGAAAACGGCAAAGTAATAATGTATGCAGATTCAGTTACTCCTTCAATGGAACGGGCAATTTCCGAAACCTACCGACGCAGAGAAAAGCAGATAGCCTTTAATGAAGCGAACGGAATAGTGCCGAAAACTATTAAGAAAGATGTTCGCGATATCCTTGAAATATCTAAGAAGGATAAAACCGGCAAGCGTATGTCACGGGAAGAAAAGCAGAAGCTGATTGCTGTTCTTACTGAAGAGATGAAAGCGGCCGCTAAGATTCTTGAATTTGAGCACGCGGCATATTTAAGAGATAAAATTGAAAAATTGAAATCAGGGAAATAATAGAAAATGTACAACGATAAAATTATAATTAAAGGTGCAAAAGAAAATAACCTTAAAAATATTGATATTGAAATACCGAGGGACAAGCTTGTCGTTTTTACGGGGCTTTCGGGCTCAGGCAAGTCGTCCCTTGCCTTTGACACAATTTACGCAGAGGGGCAGAGGAGATATATTGAATCCCTTTCTTCCTATGCGAGAATGTTCTTAGGGCAAATGGACAAGCCGAATGTTGAGTCAATTGACGGACTTTCGCCTGCAATTTCCATTGACCAGAAAACAACATCAAAGAATCCTCGCTCAACTGTTGGAACAGTAACGGAAATTTATGATTATTTAAGGCTCCTTTATGCTCGGATCGGTGTGCCGCACTGTCCCGTTTGCGGAAGAGAAATAAAGCAGCAAACCGTTGACCAAATTGTTGACACTGTTTTTGAATATCCGGAAGGAACGAAAATTCAAGTTCTCGCACCCATTGTGCGTGCCAAAAAAGGCGAGCATGTTAAAGAGCTTGAGCACGCCAAAAAGGAAGGATTTGTAAGAGCGAGAATTGACGGTGAGCTTTATGACCTTTCAGATGACATTAAGCTTAAAAAGCAAAATAAACATAATATTGAAATAATCGTTGATAGGTTAGTTTTAAAAGAAGATATAAGGTCCCGTCTTGCAGATTCAATTGAAACTGCAACAAAAGAATCAGGCGGTAATGTTTTAATTGATATTGTGGGCGAGAAAGAGCAATTATTTTCGTTAAATTATGCCTGCCCTGAGCACGGAATAAGCATTGATGAGTTGTCACCGAGAATGTTTTCCTTTAACAATCCTTTCGGTGCGTGTGAAAAATGCGCTGGTCTCGGCGTTTTTCTTAAAGTAAGTCCTGACCTTATTATGCCAAATAAAAATCTTTCAATTTCCAACGGCGGTATTTGTGCCAGCGGTTGGAGTAAAGCGGATTCAGGCACGATTGCCGAAATGTATTATAAAGCCCTCGGTAAAAAGTACGGTTTTACCCTTGACACTCCGCTGAAGGATATATCCGATGAGGGAATTAACGCTTTGCTTTACGGAACAGAGGAAAAGCTTGATATGAAGCGCCCCACACTCTACGGAACAGGTGTTTACAGCAATAGTTTTGAAGGCCTCGTAAACAATATGGAGCGCCGTTACAGAGAAGCAAAAAGCGATTGGGCTCGCTGGGAAATTGAGCAGGTAATGACAACCTGCGAATGCCCTGCCTGCAAAGGCACAAGGCTTAAACCCGAAGTCCTTTCAGTAACGGTGGGCAAGAAAAATATCAGTGAATTTTGCGAGCTTTCTGTCACTAAAGCTATTGAATATATAGAAAATCTTAATCTTTCCGACAGAGATCAATTTATCGGCGAATCAATAATCAAAGAAATAATTTCAAGACTTAAATTCCTTCAAAGCGTGGGTCTTGAGTATTTAACCCTTTCCCGCTCTTCAGGTACACTTTCTGGCGGTGAAAGCCAAAGAATCCGTTTGGCAACTCAAATCGGTTCTTCCCTTATGGGCGTTCTTTATATCCTTGATGAGCCGAGCATAGGGCTTCATCAAAGAGATAACGACAAGCTTTTGGGAACATTAAAGCATTTGAGAGATTTGGGTAACACTCTTATTGTTGTTGAGCATGATGAAGATACCATGCGAGAGGCAGATTTCATTGTTGACATTGGCCCCGGTGCGGGAGTACACGGCGGCGAAGTTATTTGCGCAGGCACAGCCGAGGATATTATGAACTGCAAAGATTCAATAACGGGTCAATATCTTTCGGGAACTAAAAAAATTCCCGTTCCAAAGGTCAGACGAAAGGGGAACGGAAACTTCCTTAAAATAATAGGTGCTAAAGAGAACAATTTAAAAAATATTGACGTGGATATTCCTCTCGGAACATTCACTTGCGTTACGGGTGTTTCAGGCTCGGGTAAGTCCTCTTTAATCAATGAAATTCTTTATAAGAGCCTTGCAAACGAATTAAACGGCGCAAAAAAGCCGCTCGGCAAATTTAAGCAAATTTTGGGAACGGAATACACAGACAAAGTAATAAATATTGACCAGTCTCCCATAGGCAGAACTCCTCGTTCTAACCCTGCAACTTACACGGGCGTGTTTACCGATATAAGAAATCTTTTTGCCGCTACGCAGGATTCAAAAATAAGAGGTTACACTGCAAGCCGTTATTCCTTTAACGTAAAAGGCGGACGGTGTGAAGCCTGCCAGGGCGACGGTATTAAAAAAATTGAGATGCACTTTTTGGCGGACGTTTATGTTCCTTGTGATGTCTGCAAAGGCGCAAGGTACAACCGAGAAACTCTTGAGGTTAAGTACAAAGGTAAAGACATATCCGAAGTACTTGAAATGACCGTTGACGAAGCGTTGATTTTCTTTGATAATCAGCCGAGAATCCGTGAAAAATTAAAAACAATTGCCGAGGTAGGTCTTGGTTATATTAAACTCGGTCAGTCGGCAACAACTCTTTCAGGCGGTGAAGCCCAAAGAGTAAAACTGTCAACAGAGCTTTCAAAGCGTTCAACGGGAAAAACCGTTTATATTCTTGACGAGCCTACAACGGGGCTTCACACAGCGGATGTTCACAGGCTGATTGACGTTTTACAGCGACTTGTTGATTCAGGTAACACGGTAATCGTTATTGAACACAATCTTGATGTTATCAAATCTGCCGACCACATTATTGACTTAGGCCCTGAGGGCGGCGACCGCGGCGGAACAATCGTTACGCAAGGCACACCCGAAAAAGTTGCAAAGTGCAAAAAATCCTACACGGGAATGTATCTTAAAAAAATGTTATAACAATTTTAAAAGGCTGTCTCAGTTGTTATACTGAGGCAGCCTTTTATGCTTTAATTTAATTAGTCAGTTGTCAAATCATCATCAGACTGAATATCTGACATAACATCATTTTGGCTATTATCTTCGTTTTCTTTATCATCAAAGTTTACTGTCGATGCTTCAATAATGATTTCTTCTGTTTCTGTAATCGGCGGATTATCTGCCCGTTGCCAAATATTCTCTTTGCATTTCTTAAAGAACAGTAATTTTTTTGATTTTAAAATATAGAGCAAAAGCAAAATAACCGTGAATACCGCGGAGAAGGTTATCCACTGCGCATAATAGGGAATTTCAAATTTGAAAACAATTTCGTGAGTGCCTGCAGTAGTTTTTACTCCCAAAAGAGCGTCTGAAATTGCTATTATATTATCTTTGGAAACCTTTTTACCGTCAATATACACATTCCAACCCTTATCATAAGGGATGGATGTGAACAGAATTTCATTTTCTTCTGCAGTATATTTACCCATAATATAGGTTTCGTCGAACTGTTCATATTCAATTTGACCGTTCGCAAGTTTTTCAAATCCAGCAATAAACTTTTCTTTGTCGATTGAGAAGGCACAGAAATTAAGCTGGGCGGAAGAAACATCATCTTTCAATGGAATTTCAACGGAAATTTCATCACCGATTTCGTGCTTTCCAAGGTCAAGAATATACCCGTCTGAAACGGTCATCGTATTTTGAATAACAGGCGAATAAACAACCACATTTTCCACATTACGAGAGTAAACATAAATGTAAACATTATCGTTTACAGGGGAGTTAATCAGTATAGTTGCGGCTGCTGAGCTTCCCGAATCAAGCTTGGAAAGTTTAATTTCTTCGCTTTCCTTTTCAAAATCACTAACCGTCATAATGTTACTGTAAAGAATTTCATAGTCATAAATGCGGTTAAATATTCCGTCAATTCCCGTGGCTGCCTCAAACAGTTTTTCCTGAAATTCAACGGCATTTTTCAAGTCAACAGCATTAGGTAAATTTTCGATATCAGCAGAAACGGGGAACGCAATATTTAAAAAGTAGTTATTTTGATAGGCTACAAAAGTATCGTTTTCGCTGATTTTTGTGTAGTAATCATTTTCACCTATATACGAGCTTTTATCGTATACATATTTAAGCGAGAAAAGTGAATTGTAAATCGGAGTTTGCGGATTGTAAGTGTAGCTGTTTATTTTATTGCCGTAAAGTCCAAGAAACTTTTGAAGGTTTGCGGTTTTCTCATAAGCCATTGAAGAAAATACGGAAATACCGTTGTAATCAAACCAAGACGGGTCCATTCTTGCCCTTGATTTCGTAGTTTCTTCGCGGAAGAATAGGTCGGTATTTTTTGAATGAACCGTATTTTGAATACTTTTAAAATCATCATAATCAATTGTAAAAGAAGATTTAGTTTGATTTGCCACATAATGCTCTGTGCTGGCAGACACTGCTTCGGCAGTTACGGAGCAGGCAACCATTACAGACAGTGCAAATGCCTGATTTTTCTTGCTTTGCATTAAGCCTAAAATAACAGTGAACAGTAAAACAAATGCAATTGTCAAATAAACCGAAAGGTCATTTACATTATTTGAGGTTATTTTCTGCACTAAAACTATAAAGGCAATTAAACCTATTGCGGATGCGATAATCGTTTTTCTGTCTGTAAATTCTATGTTTTTGATTGCTTTAAACGCAAGCACAACAAGAATAAAAGAATACATAAACGACTGCCTGTACGGTAAGTCGTTAGGGAAATGGAACCCGTGCCAAATAAAGTTAAGATAATTTATATTAAAGCTAAAAAACATAAATAACAAAAGCAGGGATGAGGCGATTTTTTCTTTTGACGATATCTTTTTAGAAAAAACATAAATCGGCATCAACAGAATGGTAAGCGTTCCGCAGTAAATATTCGGCAAAACCATATCACCGCTGCTGCGGATTGTAGGATTAAGGCTTGCAATATGATTGGCAAGAAAATCAAAGATTGAAAAATAAAATTTAAATTCAGAGGGAAATGTGCCTTTCGTTGCCGACGACGAGCTCAGAATATAAACTAACGGAAACAGCATAAACACAAGAATAAGAGCCGCACAAACGGACGCCGCCGCAAATTTCACGCCGCTGTTTAAAATAAAGAGATTTTTAATCTTTTCCAAACGGGTATTGCTTTGAAGATTGTTTCTTTTAATTTTTATCTCGTCGAATTTGCAAACATAATAGTAAATAAAATATACGCAGGAGAAAATGCAGACCATATAGCCTATATAGTAATTTGAGAAAATGCAGTAGACAAGAGAAAGAAGATATGTTCCGCTTTTTCCTTTGTCGATAATGCGTTCAATTCCAAGAACGACAAAGGGAAGAATGTACATAGCGTCTATCCACATTACATTCCAATAATAAGCTATGAAATACCCGGAAAAGGCATATAAAATGCCAAATGCACAAATAAGGGGAGAATTTACTTTCTGTGATTTTTTCAGATAATTTGCCATTGACATTGAAGAGAGCACAGATTTAATTGCAATAAGAGCGGCTACTGCCTCAAACGTGTTTTTGTGACCGAATAAAAGAATTATAAGTGAAAGTGGACTTGAAAGATAGTTATAAAAATTCCCCAAGAACGGCATACCAAGCCCTGTGTTCCACGAATATATTAAGCTTTTTCCGCCTACAATTCTGTCATAAAGCTCTGAAAAAAGAGGCCCGTATTGATGATACAAATCCATTCGGTAAATTGTTCTGTCACCGAATGGAATAATGTCAAAGCAAAAATATACAAGCAGAATAATAAATACAGCAATTCCGCCTGTAATAAATGTGTACATATTATTTTTGCAAAACTTTTTTAATCGTTCCAAAATATTCGCCCCAATTCATATATGTTAAGATTTCTAATTAAAAAATACAACAATCACTGCGGTTATTTTATCATAAAAGTGATGGCTTTTCAAGAAAAAAGTACTAAATACGGACAAGGATTCATATTCTTTGACAGAGGTGAAAATAATGGAGTTTAAAAATCCCGTTCCGAAAGAAATATTAGAGTGCATTTCTCCGAGAATAAGACAGTCACTTGAAAACTTGCAAAATACAGAGGTTTTTGAAATAAGACTGCGAACAAAATCTCCGGTAGTAATAGTAACACAGCAGGGAAGTGCATTTATAACAAAAAACGGAAGACTTACACAGATTCTCTCCGACCAATGCCTGATTTCCGCTGAATATGAAATAACCGATACTCTCAATAAGTGCTGCGGTTATTCTCTTCATTCATACACAAAAGAATTTATGAACGGATTTGTCACTTTGCCCTGCGGAGCCAGAGTGGGCGTTTGCGGCACTGCGGTTTATGAAAATGAAAGTTTAAAATCAGTAAAGGATATATCTTGCCTTAATATCCGAATACCGAGAATTGTAAAAGGTTCATCGGACAGTTTGATTAAGTCCTCCTTTTTAGGTGAAATAAATAATTTAATGATAATCGGCCCGCCGTCGTCAGGAAAAACCACAATTATTAAAGATCTCGCTTACCAAATTTCTGACGGAAGGCTGGGGAAATATTACAAAGTATGCGTAATTGACGAACGCTTTGAAATTTCAGGTGACGCATCTGCTCTTGGACCTAATACCGATATAATCAAAGGATTTCCTAAGGCTAAGGCTATATCAATGGCGATAAGAACCATGTCACCGGATGTGATAATATGCGACGAGGTTGCCTTAGACGGCGAGACGAAAGAAATAATTTACGGAGTTAACTGCGGAGTAAAATTTATAATTACCGCCCACGCGAATGAAGACGATTTTTACAGAAGAGCAGACTTAATAAATCTATGCAAAAAAGGCAGATTTACTAAAATCGCTTTTCTTATGGGTGCAAATTCCCCGGGAAAAATCAAAAAGGTTGTAGATCTTGATGAACTTACTGAAAACGGCAGGGATACTTTTAATGACAGTATCAGCAATTTTGGTGAATATAAGCTATATAAAGCAAATTAAAAACAGAACAGAGGCTCTTCGTCAGGTTTTTTTAATGATTGACTACATTGAAATCAGTATTAAATATCAAAGCTTAGATTTAAAAGAAATTTTTCAGCATATTTATAATTCGGAAAAATTTCCGCTTCTGTTATTTATCAAAGATTTTAAAAGACAGGAATTTGCCGTTGATTTTGCAAATTACAACTTTCAAACTTTCAAAAATCTAAATCTTTTTTCGCCGTATTCCTGCAATTTACTAAACGGATATTTTTCAATGCTCGGAAAATCGGATGTTGACGGTCAAATTTTAAACTGTGAAACATATAAAGAATTTTTTAAACAGGAAATTGAAAGTTCAAGTAAATCAGAGGAAAGAAAAATTAAAACAGGCTCGTGCCTTTTATTCGGCATAGTGTTTTTGATGTTGATAATATTGTTGTGAGGAAAAATTATGGATATTTCATTTTTATTTAAAATTGCGGCCATAGGCTTAAT
>JAFLUN010000049.1 GCA_022508785.1 Oscillospiraceae bacterium | reverse complement strand
AAATTTTCACAGCATTCACGAATTTGTATCGGTTGATTCAATGGTAAAAATGACCCAGGTTCTCATTGAGCTTGCTAAAATGTGAAAATTTGAGTAAATAAAGATGCTGTTTTCAAACACATCAATTTACAAGGGAATAATATTGATAACAACATATATAAGTAAAGTCCGCAACCCTTTAGGGTGCGGACTTTTAGATTGCGGTGCTAAAATCATCAGTTAGCTACATTTGTAGGAATTTTAATATTCCATAATTATATTTAGATTTTTTTATAATGTAATTTTGTAGCATACATATTCACCAACACAGCGAAAACCAGAATTTATTGCATCGGATTGGAATTTTCTTTCGTTAAAGAAAACCATGTGCTTCGTTCCCCTGCGTTTGCAGTCGTTTAGTGACGCTGTCAGGAGAGCCCGATATAATTTGCTGTCATATATGTCATTTTTAAAGTCTATGCCAAATATTTCCGACACAAACTCATCATCTTTAAAATATATTACTCCCTTGGATTTCCCTTCTAGTAGATAGGCATAAATTCTCCAATGATCAATGGCAGTAAAGATTCTTTCCGAGTTCCAATACATATCTTTGTCGTGTTGCGAATGAATATCGGAGAAAAATTTATAATTAGCCTGCGTGATAGGAACAACATGCTTGTCTTCGGGTTGCAGTATATAATGATCAAAATTTACCACATCGTTATAACTTTCCTCAATACACTCAAATCCATAGGATTCAAGAGCCGCAACAGCTTCAATGTTCTCTTTTGAAAAACCAAGATATAACTCACTGCCGTAAAATCGTTCGCGTGCAAAGTCTATAAACTCGGCTAAGGCTTCATTCATTCCATCGGCAACACAAAACGCACAAGTATCAAGATAGCGATCTTCCTGCAAGTAATAATAATGTATCCATCCGGACACTTTACTATTCCGCTCAAAAAGCAGTATTTCTTCATCATCACGGAAAAATGCTTCACGAGCACGGGCGATGAAATCATTCTTTGACTTGATTCCGTCGGCGTAGGTTGGGTAGCCGGAGCGGGTTTGATCTAACGCAAGTTCATAAGCAAATCCGACATAGCGGTCAAAATCTTGTTCTTCCAATTTTCTCAGCATGTCATGATCCCTCCAAACTCCGATTATCAGCTTTTAAATTTTCTATATTTTAATTCCGTTTTCTTTAGCTATAAATTTTACAACGCTGTCCTCATTGTTTTCGCCGATTATTATATCGGCGATTTCTTTTACTTGCGGTACTGCATTGCTTACGGCAACGCTTCTGTCTGCAACGCTCAGCATCGGTATATCGTTAAGATTATCACCGAAAGCGACCGTTTCCTCAGCGTTCATATATTCTTTAAGAAAATTTACTGCGTTTGCCTTTGAGGCGGTGTCTGCAAAAACCTCCAAAAGCCAGCCGTCTGTGTACTGGTCAGGGTAAAACGCAAAATTTATACCGCTCAAATTCTCTAATTCCTCGGCTACGGGCAAAAGCAAATCCCTTGGAGCATACAAATTAAAGTAAACGGGACTTTGGTTGTGGGGCAATTTTTCAAGCGAATTTACTATGTAAAATCTTCCGTCAAGCATTACTTTTCGTGTATCAAAAAACCATTGCATTGCAGGGGTGTCAATACCCGTACACTGAATTGAAAGCTTTTCGCCGTCAAATGAAAAAACATTCGGGTGAAGAGAATGCTTTTCAAAAATTTTCAGTACTCTTCTATAAGGCTCGTTTTGGATTTCACAATACTTAATTACTTTATTTTCCTCAAAATTATAAACGAAAACGCCGTTCATAAGTATTGCAGGGGCGGAAAGAGTAACTCCCTTTAAAACCTGCCCTCCCGTTATCATACTGCGGGCGGTTGCAACGGAAAAAAGTATACCCTTTTCGCAAAATTCCTTTATTTTCGCAATTTCATATTCGGAAAGCGTAGCATCGGAATGAAGCAAAGTTCCGTCTAAATCGGTTATGTATAACTTTTTCATTAAATCACCTATCATTAAAATCAACAATATTTTATAATGCACGGCGAAAAATGTCAAACTGTATTGATTTTATTGTTAAGAAATGTTTTAATATAATCAATACAATAACGGCGCAAAATTTTGAAGAAAGGGCGGTACTGCGTGTAAATGCGTATCGCAAGGTTTATTTATGGGTGATTTTAAAACAGGAACGCTGATGTACTGTCTTGCGGCAGGAATAATAGCATTTGTTATTATTCAATCCGTTTTCTTTATGGTTAAAGCGTGGAAACGGGGCAAGGAAATCGGCATTGAAAAAGAAAAAATGAAGCAAACGGTAATTTCAAGCGTGCTTTTTACCATTGCCCCTGCCATTTCCATTTTGGCAACGGTTTTGGCTCTCGCTTCGGCGCTCGGAATTGTCCTTCCTTGGATTCGCCTTTCGGTTATCGGCAATTTAGCTTACGAAACCGTAGCCGCAGAGAGTGCCATAGGCGTTTTCGGCTCGTCCCTTGCCAATGAAATCAAAGATCCAACGCAGTTTTCAACTATTTTCTGGACAATGACCATTGGCTCTTGCTTTCCGCTTGTTCTTCTGCCGATTCTCTGCAAAAAAATACATAAGGCAACGCAGAAAATAACCGCAAAAAGCGGTTCTGCAAATGCCCTTGGGGACATTCTCGGAGCGGCGGCGTTTATCGGAATTATTGCCGCATTTATTTCCCGTGCGGTTGCAGGCGTGCCGTCCGACGGCCCGTCGGCAGGCTTTATGTCCGTATCGGTTCTTCTTTCCGCAATGATTTTCACCATAGCGTTGGACTTCTTGTGCAGAAAGAAAAATTTAACCAAACTTGAACCCTTCGTTTTGCCGATTGCCATGTTCGGTGCTATGGGAATTGCGATTTTGTTCACGCAAACGCTGCCCGTAAGTTTAACGGAATTTACTTGGAGATAAGGGGGAGCTTGATATGAAAAAAGAAAGAACATTTATTGACAAAATGCACTCCTGGGGCGCAGTTTGGTCCGTTGCGGCACTTATGGTGCTTTATTCCGCTCCGCTTATTTTCTCAATTCACTATGACGCATTCCCCGAGCTTAAAACACTCTTAAAGGCCCTTTCAACAGTTATTACTGTTTATTGGACAACCGCAATTATTGAGGTTATTACATACACTCCCATGCTGGGAGCAGGCGGAACGTATCTGTCGTTCCTGTCGGGTAATATAACAAACTTAAAGCTTCCCTGCGCTATGAACGCCATGGAAAGAGCAAACGTTAAAGCGAACAGCGAAGAGGGCGAGGTAATTTCAACAATATCCATAGCCGCTTCTTCAATAACGACAACGCTGATAATCGCCGTTGGCGTGCTCGCATTTGCCCCAGTACTGCCGAAAATTCTTGCCGAAGGTTCCGTAATTAAGCCTGCCTTTGAATATGTTGTTCCCGCTCTTTTCGGAGCGCTCGGAGCTTCATATTTTGTAAAGCATTGGAAAATCTCAATTTTACCCATTGCGGTGGGTATTCTTGTCTATATCTTCTCGCCGTCAATGGCAGTGGGCACAATGATTTTTGTGACAATAGTTGTAAGCGTGCTCGGCGCATTAGGTATGTATAAGCTAAAGTGGATTAAATAATAAAAATTATTTGTATACGTTGTAGGGGCAGGTTTCCACGCCTGCCCTTTTTGTTTTAGACATTAGATTATAGAGATTAGAGTTCGCTCCCTCTTTGGGGAGCTGTCAGCGAAGCTGACTGAGGGAGTTTTTTCGTGAATTTTTCTCTTTACTCCCTCCGTCACGGCTACGCTGTGCCACCTCCCTCTATGAGGGAGGGAAAGATCACCTACTTTTTGCCTTTCTCTTATGTAATTTTAATCAAAAAACCAACAAAAAATTTTATTAAAAATCACTTGTAAATATTGTATTTTGAGGCATTAAGTGATACAATAAATCAGATTAAAACTAATTGACAAGGAGGCGTGTCTTAATGTCACTTGTACCGATGAAAACTCTGCTTTCAGAGGCAGAAAAAAGGAATATAGCAATAGGCGCATTTTCCGTCGGCAATATGGAAATGATTATGGGAGCCGTTTCTGCGGCAGAAGAGCTTAATACGCCCATAATTCTTCAAATTGCAGAGGTAAGGCTTAAAAATTCACCCCTTGAGCTTATGGGGCCGATGATGATTTCCGCCGCAAAAAACTCAAAGGTGCCAATAGCCGTTCATTTAGACCACGGTCTTAAATTCGAAACGGTGCAGAAGGCGCTGGAGTTGGGCTTTACGTCAGTTATGTTTGACGGCTCACTGCTTCCCCTTGAAAAGAATATTCAAGAGGTAAAAAAGGTTTGCGAAGAGGCTAAGAAATACGGCGCTACCGTTGAGGCGGAATTAGGCGTTGTCGGCGGTAATGAGGGCGAAGGCAAGCAGCACGAAATCCTTTGCACCAATCCTGACGATGCAAAAATCTTCTGTGATGAAACGGGTGTTGACGCTTTGGCAGTGGCAATAGGTAACGCTCACGGCAATTATCCCGTTTTGCCGTCACTTCGTTTCGATGTTCTTGACGACATTCACAAAACGGTTTCCACACCACTCGTTCTTCACGGCGGCTCGGGAATAACCGATGAAATGTTCCGTCAGTCAATAATGCTCGGTATTCGCAAGGTAAACATTGCCACGGCTTCATTTAACCGTTTGGCAACGGCAGCCAAAAATTATTGTGATGCTCACGAAGATGTTAACTACTTTGACCTTTCCAAAGCAGAGGCAGAGGGTGTTTACGAAAACGTTAAACGCCACATAAAAATATTCAGTTTCATAGACTAAAGGAGTAAATCTAATGAAATACATTGAATTTGACAATTCCAAAGAATTTGATTTAATACTCTTAGGCAGAGTTGCGGTTGACCTTAACCCCGTGGACTATTACTGCCCCCTTAACGAGAGCACGACCTTTAAAAGATATTTAGGCGGCTCACCTGCTAATATTGCGGTAGGCCTTGCGCGCTTGGGTAAAAAGGTAGGCTTCTTTGCCCGTGTTTCCGATGACCAGCTGGGCACTTTCGTTACGGATTTCTTTGCAAAAGAGGGTATTGATACATCCCACGTTAAAAAATGTGAAAACGGTGAAAAAATCGGTCTTACATTTACGGAAATTAAATCCGAAACAGAAAGCTCGATAGTTATGTACCGCAACGAAGCGGCTGACTTAAAGCTTGAGGTTTCTGACATTGACGAGGATTACATAAAGAAGGGCAAGGCAATTTTAATTTCGGGAACGGCGCTTTGCGAAAGCCCGTCAAGAGAGGCGGCGCTCAAGGCCGTAATGCTTGCTAAGAGAAACAATATCCCCGTTATTTTTGATATTGATTACCGCGCATACAACTGGAAAAATGACGATGAAATTTCAATTTATTATTCAAGCGTAGCAAGAGAGGCAGACATAATACTGGGCTCGCGTGAAGAATATGACCTTACCGAAAAGCTTATAAGGCCCGGTATGACGGATAAGGAAACTGCATCATATTGGCACTCGCAGAATGCAAAAATCGTAGTTATCAAGCACGGTAAAGAGGGCTCAACCGCTTATACAAATGACGGCGAGAGCTATAACATTAAGCCTTTCCCCGTAAAGCTTCTTAAATCCTTCGGCGGCGGAGACGGTTATGCTAGCGCCTTCCTTTACGGCCTTTTCGAGGGCTTTGAAATTATTGACGCTCTTGAGTTTGGCTCGGCATCTGCCGCAATGCTCGTGGCATCTCACGCTTGCTCGCAGGATATGCCGTCAGCAGATGCTGTAAAGAAATTTATCGCTGACGAAAAAGCAGAATACGGAGAAATGATAGCAAGAGGCTAAAGCATTTCAAATGAATACTGTTAAAAAAATATTCAAAAACAAAAAAATTAAGATTTTTATCTGCACGGTGCTCTGCCTTTGCATTTTAGGCGCAGTGGCAGTCGTAGGAATAAACGCCTATATGATTTCCTTTGCCAAGGATTATATTATTGATGCGGAAAGCTTGTCTGGCTACGATTTTGACTGCATAATGGTGCTGGGCGCAGGTCTTTGGGACGGCGAGCCTTCTCCCATGCTTAAAGAACGGCTGGATTTCGGCTTAGAAGCGTACAGTACGGGTTGCAGTACAAAGTTTTTAATGTCAGGGGATCACGGAACGGAAGATTACGACGAAGTCAATGCAATGAAGGACTATATTGTTGCGAACAGCGTAGACCCGGACGACATTTTTCTTGACCATGCAGGTTTTTCCACGTATGAATCAATGTACCGCGCAAGAGATGTCTTTAAGGCTGAAAAAATGCTTATCGTAACGCAAAAATATCATTTATACCGTGCAGTTTACAATGCAAGAAAGCTTGGAATTGACGCTTACGGCTTTGACAGGGAAGAGCTTCAATACCCCATTTATAACGATTTAAGGGAATCGGCGGCAAGAGTAAAGGATTTCTTTTATTGCATAGCAAAGCCCGAACCTACCTATCTTGGCGAAGAGATACCCGTAAAAACAGCCAGCGCGACACTGACTGACGGATAAAACTAAACAAATTAAGGTGATAAATATGTACGAAAATCCGAGTTTTAATGAAAACAACGAAAAAATACTCTGTGAGCGAAACGGCAAAAACGCCGATATGTTAATGGACATAAAGGTTAAAATCCTCAACAACGGCGAAGAAATGACATTTTGCGAAAGCGAAAATGAAACCGCAATTCTTTTGTTAGCAGGGGATGTTGAATTTACCTTTGACGGAAAGACGGAGAGAGCCACTCGCAGAAGTCCGTTTTTAGACACCGCAACTGCCATTCACTTTGCAAAAGGCAATACGGTAAAAATAAAGGCAAACAGCGAATCCCGAATTGTAATTGAGCAGACGGATAATGACAACGAGTTTGGCGTTCATTATTATAAGGGAGAGGATATGACCGTTCAGCATTTCGGCGCTGACCAATGGGACGGTACGGCTGACAGGCAGGTTCTCACGGTTTTTGACTATGAAAACGCTCCATATTCAAAGCTCGTTTTGGGTGAGGTTTTCCACAAGCCGGGCTGTTGGACCAGCTACCCACCCCATTACCATCCGCAGCCGGAGGTTTACTATTATGAATTTGAAAAGCCCCAGGGCTTCGGCGTAGGCTTTAACGGGGACTACTGCTATAAGGTAGAAAATCAGGGTTGCCTTTGCATAACGCCTATGAAAACGCATCAGCAGGCGGCGGCTCCCGGCTACAAAATGTGTTATGTTTGGATGATTCGCCATTTAGACGGTGACCCGTGGGTTAAAACACGAATTGACGCACCCGAGCACAAATGGCTTTTAGATGCTGAATAATAAACTTTTTAGGAGGAAAAACCTATGGCTATTATGACAACAGCTCAGGCACTTGTTAAGTTCCTTGACAATCAATATGTTTCATTTGACGGTAAGGAAACAAAATTTGTTGACGGCATTTTTACCATATTCGGACACGGCATTGTCTGCGGTCTCGGTGAGGCTCTTGATTCAGACCGTGGCGGACTTACCGTTTATCAGGGTAAAAATGAGCAGGGCATGGCACATACTGCGGCTTCTTTTGCAAAGCAGAATAACAGAAGAAAGATTATTGCTTGTTCTTCTTCAATCGGTCCGGGCGCTGCAAATATGGTAACTGCGGCGGCAACTGCAACCGTTAACCACGTTCCGCTTTTGCTTATTCCTGCCGACGCATTTTCAACCCGTCAGCCCGACCCTGTTCTTCAGCAGTTTGAACAGGTAAATTCACTTTCCATAACCACAAACGATGCTTATAAAGCAGTTACAAGATACTGGGACAGAATTGCACGCCCCGAACAGTTAATGAGCGCTATGATAAACGCAATGCGAGTTCTTACGGATACGGCGGAAACAGGCGCAGTCTGCATTTCAATGCCCCAGGATGTTGAGGGCGAAAGCTACGATTTCCCTGATGAATTTTTACAGAAAAGAGTACATAAAATCACAAGAATTGCTCCCTCTACCGAGGAAGCAGAGGATATTGCAAAAATTCTTCTCGGAGCTAAAAAGCCTCTCGTTATTTGCGGCGGCGGTGTACGATACTCAGAGGCAGGCGAAGCTCTTGAAAGCTTCTGTAAGGAGTTTAACATTCCCTTTGCCGAAACACAGTCAGGCAAAACCGCTTGCCACTCAAGCAACGTTTATAACCTCGGCGGTTTGGGCGTTACGGGCAACAGCGCAGGTAACGTAATTGCCAAAGAGGCAGACGTAGTCTTAGGCGTTGGCACAAGATTTTCCGATTTTACAACGGGCTCGAAGTCACTTTTCAAGAGAGATGCAAAGGTTCTTACAATAAATACATCCCGTTTTGATGCATACAAATTAGGTGCAGTAAAGCTTGTAAGTGACGCAAAACTCGGCATTTTAGCTCTCGGTGACATTCTTCGTGCAAACGGATATAAATCTGCTTACACAACAGAAATTGCAGATGCCCGCAAAGGCTGGGCAGACGAATATGCACGCCTTGCCGCTTATAAATATGACGAAAATTTCGAGCCGCTTATAAAAGCTCGAGATGAGAGAACTATCCCCGAATTTGCAGAAAAGATGGGTACTATTACACAGACTGCCGCAGTTGCAAAGGTTCGTGAGCTTATCCCTCAAGATGCCATTTGCGTAGGCGCCGCAGGCTCACTCCCCGGCGATCTCCAGAGAATGTGGACGTCAGACAGCCTTTATTCCTATAATATGGAATACGGCTACTCCTGCATGGGTTACGAAATCGCAGGCGCTTTAGGCTCAAAGCTTGCAGAGCCAGACAAAGAGGTTTACGCCATGTGCGGTGACGGCAGTTATTTAATGCTTCATTCCGAGCTTATAACCTCAATTCAGGAAAAGAAGAAAATCAACGTTCTGCTGTTCGATAACAGCGGCTTCGGTTGCATCAACAACCTTGAAATGTCAAACGGTATAGGCAATTTGGCTACTGAATTCCGCTTCCGTGATGAGAACAATAACCTTTTAGGCGACTTAGTTCCCATTGATTTCGCTAAATGTGCCGGCGGCTACGGAGTTAAGACCTACACCGCAAGGACAATGGAAGAGCTTGAAGCGGCTCTAATTGACAGCCAGAAACAGACAGTTTCAACGCTTATTGACATTAAGGTATTACCTAAATCTATGACAGACGGTTACGGCGCTTGGTGGAATGTGGGCGTTGCAAGCACATCGCAAAATAAAGCCGTTCAACAGGCTTATTTGAATAAAAAAGAAAATCAAGAGAAAGCGAGAAAGTATTGATATGTTAGATAAGAATAAGGTAAAACTCGGTATTGCACCCATAGCTTGGACAAATGACGATATGCCCGATTTGGGCGCAGAAAACACATTTGAGCAGTGCATTTCAGAAATGGCTCTTGCAGGCTTTACAGGCTGTGAGGTTGGCAACAAATATCCGCGAAATGACATTCCTGCTCTTAAAAAGGCTCTTGCACTTCGCAATATGCAGATTTGCAATGCATGGTTCTCGTCATTCCTTATTACAAAGCCTTACGAAGAGGTTGAAAAGGATTTCATTGAGCACATTACATTCCTTAAAGAGATGGGCGCAAAGGTTGTGGGCATTTCTGAACAGGGTCATTCAATTCAGGGTACCGACAAGTCAATTTTCGAAGAGAAATACGTTATGAATGACGAAGAGTGGAATATGCTTTGCACAGGCATTAACAAGCTGGGCAAGGTTGCAAAGGATATGGGCATTAAGCTTTGCCTTCACCACCATATGGGCACGGTTGTTCAGACTGAGGCTGAAATTGACAGACTTATGGCAAACACTGACCCTGAGGTTTTTGGACTTCTCTTTGATTCGGGCCACTTAGCTTACTGCGGTGAGGATTATATGTCCGTTCTCAAAAAATATGCAGACAGAATTTACCATGTTCATCTTAAGGATATCCGTCCTGAGATGGTTAAGAAAGTAAAAGATGAGCATTTAAGCTTCCTTCAGGGTGTAAGGCTCGGCACCTTTACAGTCCCCGGCGACGGCGCTATTGACTTTAAGCCCATATTTGACGTTCTTGAAAGCACAGGCTACGAGGGCTATGTTCTTGTTGAGGCAGAGCAGGACCCTGCAATCGCAAATCCTCTCGAATATGCTATTAAGGCCAGAAAATACATAGCAGAAGTTTCAGGTCTTTAATCACAAATAATTATCCCAAAAGGAGTAATATAAAATGGCAGTTGAAAAATTACAGTATTTTGTAAACGGTGAATTCCGTGATTCAAAAACAGACACGTGGTATGATCTTCACAACCCCTCAACGGGTGAGGTAACAGGTCAGGCGCCCTGCTGCACAAACGAAGAAGTTCTTGAGGCTATTGAGGCCGCAAAAGCAGCATATCCCGGCTGGAGAGCGGTTCCGCCCATTAAGCGTGCGCAGATTCTCTACAAAATCCGTGACCTTATCATTGAAAATATGGAAGAGCTCACTTTAAGTGTTGCTAAGGAAAACGGCAAGGTTTGGGGCGAAGCTGAGGGCGATGTTCTCAAAGCAAAAGAGGGCACAGAGCTTGCTACTCAGGTTCCCTCACTTATGATGGGTGAAAGCTTAATGGACGCTTCAACAGGCTACGATACGGTTAAATACCGTGAGCCTTTGGGCGTTTTCGCAGGCATTGTTCCCGTAAACTTCCCTGCAATGATTCCTTTCGGTTGGATGGCTCCCACCTGTATTGCCTGCGGTAATACGTTGGTGCTCAAGGCCGCTTCCCTTACACCGAAAACCGCTATGCTTTTTGCAAAGATTTATAAGGAAGCAGGTGTTCCCGACGGTGTTATCAACATTGTTACCTGCTCTCGAAACGAAATCAATACAATTCTTGACCACCCCGATGTTAAGGGTATCACGTTTGTAGGTTCAACCCCCGTTGGTCTTAAGATTTACCAGAGAGCCGCTGCCGCAGGCAAGCGTTGTCAGGCACTTTGCCAGGCAAAGAACCACGCTCTTGTTATGGCAGACTGCGCTTTGGAAAGAACCGTTGCAGGTGTTATTAACTCAGCATACGGCTGTGCAGGTCAGCGTTGTATGGCTCTTTCTTGCTGTGTTGTTGAAGAGGCTATTGCAGACAAATTCGTTGCAGAGCTTAAAAAGCAGGCTTCAAAGATTAAGGTTGGCCCTTCTTGGGATAAATCTTCAAAGCTTGGCCCGATTACCTATGAAAAGCACTACAAAGAGGTTATTGCTGATATTGACAAGGGTGTTGCAGAGGGCGCAGAGCTTGTTCTTGACGGCAGAAACTGCGTTGTTGAAGGCTATGAAAACGGATATTTCGTTGGCCCCACAATCTTTGACCATGTAACAGAGGATATGACCATAGGCCGTGACGAAGTGTTCGGACCTGTTCTTTGCATTAAACGCTGCAAGAATTTTGAAGAGGGTCTTAAGATAATGAATGACAACCCATATGCAAACGGTTCTGTTATTTACACACAGAGCGGCTACTTTGCCCGTCAGTTTGCACGCTACACAGACGGCGGCCAGGTTGGTATCAATGTAGGTATTCCCGTACCCGTTGGCGTGTTCCCGTTCTCAGGTCATAAGCAGTCCTTCTTCGGCGATCTTCACTGCCTCGGCAAAGATGCATACCGTTTCTTCACAGAATCAAAGGCAGTTACGACCCACTGGTTTGACGAAGAAGAGGCAACATCTACCAACGTTTCAACCTGGGACGGTACAATCTAATTTTGGCTGTTTTGTTTTAGTTTAAATCATTATATAAAAATTTATCGGAGGAAATACTATGTTAAAAATCGGTATTATCGGTGCAGGCCGTATCGGCAAGGTGCATCTTGAATCAATTTCATACCATGTAAAAAACGCAACAGTTGTTGCAATGGCAGACCCGTTTATGAACGATGAAACAAAGGCTTTCATTGAAGGCTTCGGCGTTGAAAAAATCTATACGGATTACAAAGAAATAATCAATGACCCTGAAATTGACGCAGTTCTTGTTTGCTCTTCAACGGACACTCACGCGCCAATTTCAATTGAAGCTATTAACGCAGGCAAGCATGTTTTTTGCGAAAAGCCCCTTGCAAATACTGTTGATAAAATCCTTGAAATTGCTGATGCTCTCAAAGCTCACCCCGAGGTTAAATTCCAGGTTGGCTTTAACCGCCGCTTTGACCACAACTTTGCCGCAGTTCGCAAAGCTTACGACGAGGGTAAGATAGGCGATGCTCAAATTCTTAAAATCACGTCAAGAGACCCGCAGGCACCGCCCGTTGGCTACTGTGCCGCAAGCATTTTCCTTGATATGACCATCCATGATTTTGATATGGCTTGCTTCCTTACAAACAGCGATGTTGAAGAGCTTTATGTTTATGCAGATGCTCTTATCAACCCGTCAATCCGTGAGTACGGCGATTTTGACACGGCTATTATTTCTCTTAAAATGGCAAACGGCGCTTTAGCTGTTATTGACAATTCCCGTCAGGCAATGTACGGATATGACCAGAGAGCAGAGCTTT
>JAFLUN010000048.1 GCA_022508785.1 Oscillospiraceae bacterium | reverse complement strand
TACGGCATACCGGCAAAGATGGACGAAATTTTATCATTACGCTTATGATAAAATAAACACATTAAACGGTTATATAAATCCCTTAACAGAAAAGAGGAGAACTAATATGAAAATTACATTTATGGGCGCGGGAAGCACCGTGTTTGTACGAAATGTTATCGGAGATTCAATGTGCAGTGAAACGCTTCGTGACAGCGAATTTGCTCTGTATGACATTGACGGAGTGCGGCTTAAAGAAAGTGAAACTATTCTGACCGCCATGAACGATACCATGGGCGGACACGCCAAAATCACCACCTACCTCGGTGTGGAAAACCGCAAGGAAGCGCTCCGCGGCGCCTCATTCGTTATAAACGCCATTCAGGTGGGGCTTTATGACCCTTGCACGATTATTGACTTTGAGGTTCCGAAAAAATACGGTCTGCGCCAAACGATTGGCGACACTCTCGGCATCGGCGGAATTATGCGTGCGCTGCGCACTATGCCCGTATTGGAGGATTTTGCCCGTGATATGCAGGAGGTTTGCCCTGACGCATGGTTTTTAAACTACACTAACCCCATGGCGATGCTTTCGGGTTATATGCAGCAATATACCGGCATACATACCGTTGGACTGTGTCACTCTGTTCAGGCTTGCCGTAAAGATTTACTTCGTTTACTTGATATGGAACAGTATTTTGACGGGGGCAAAGAGCTGATTGCAGGAATCAATCACATGGCGTGGTTGCTTGAATGTAAGGATAAGGACGGAAACGATCTCTACCCCATAATTCGCGAGCGCGCAAAGCAGAAAATGCTTGATTCGGAGTGCAGGGATAAGGTTCGTTTAGATTACATCGACAAGTTTGGTTATTACTGCACGGAATCGTCAGAGCATAACGCTGAATACAATATGTTCTACATTAAAAGCAATTATCCTGAGCTTATAGAGAAATACAACATTCCCCTTGACGAGTACCCACGCCGCTGTGTAAATCAGATTGAAGGCTGGAAAAAGGAGTTTGAGGAAATTAAGGCTCAAGGCGTAAAAACGCATAACCGTTCATCTGAATATGCCTCACATATTATGGAGTCAATCGTAACCGACACGCCCTATAAAATCGGCGGTAACGTGCTAAATAAAGGACACCTTATCTCCAATCTGCCCGAAGAAGCCTGTGTCGAAGTACCGTGTCTTGTGGACGGTATGGGAATACATCCGACTTATGTCGGTTCTCTTCCGGTGCAATGTGCGGCAATGAATATGACGAATATCAATGTGCAGCTGCTCACCGTTGAGGCTTTTGTGACGAAAAAGAAGGCGCACATCTACCAAGCGGCGATGCTCGACCCCCATACCGGCAGCGAGCTGGATATTGACACTATCGTCAAAATGGTAGACGATTTAATTGACACCCACGGCAGCTGGCTCCCGAAATTTAACTGATTAAGCTGTTACTCAAATTCGCAGCATACGGTTTCTACTATACTAAAAGCCTTGAAACAGCACGGTTTCAAGGCTTTTTCTGTATGCTTTTATTCTTTTGTTTTTAAGTATTTTTATCTGTATTTCTTTATTAAATTCTTATAAAAGCAAACGCATTGACCGACGTTTTGAAGTTTAATGTGCTCGTTTGCTCCGTGAACAGATGCAAACTGCGCTTCGTCTAAATCAATCGGCGCAAAGCGGAAGATATTATCCGCAACATCTGTAAATCGTCTGGCATCGGTTCCCGCCACTAAAAGAAACGGCGATACGATAACATCGGGGAAAACCTCATTGATAACGCTTTCCAACAGCTTGAATTGCGGAGTTTTATAATCTGTCGGACGGCAATAATCCCGTTCAATCTCTTCAATTTCCACGCCGTGCTTTGATGCAATTTCTTTGATTTTTTCAAGCCCTCTGTAAAGGTCATCCTCCCGAACACAGCGCAGAAACATTGTTGCCGTAACCTCTTGCGCCGCAATTTGCGGGTCAACCGTAGAGCCGCCTGAAATCGTGGTAAATGCAATACTGGTTGCAAGCATAGGCTTTGCCTGCGGGATACTCTGCATAACCTTTTTTATTATGGGCGAAAATAAGCCTATATTACCCATTGCTACATTTAACGGAAACGGCATATACGGTGCGTGAGTTTCAAAGGTGCCCCGTACCTCGTCTGAGAAATCGCCTTTATAGATTTTGCTGTTTTCCACCTCTTGAATAAAGGCTGACATTTGCGAAATTGTATTGTTGCTTGTCTGGTTTAAGCCGCCGTGTCCTTTTTGGATTTTTTTCGCAATGCAACGGTACATATGCCTGCTCTTTTCGTGTACGGCGATCATAGCGCTTTTTTCTTTAACGCCGGGAATCATACCTGTGGTTATAGCGCCGCCTTCATCAAAAACTGCATCAAAGTGAATACCGTTTTCTTTAAAATATTCCGTTGCCAGCACCATTCCGTCGCCGCAAAGCTCTTCATTATTTGAAGAGCCGATGTAAAGGTTTATGCCGTCAAAGGTGTAATTCTCTTTAAGCAGTTCCTCGCAAGCCTGCAGCTCCGCAAATAAGGGTGTTTTTGTGTCGATAGTGCCTCTGCCGTACATAGCTCCGTCCTTAACTGTTGCGCAGAAAGGCTCGGTATTCCAATCTTTGCCGCCCTCAACAACATCGTGATGCGACATAAGCATAATATTTTTTTTTGCATTTTCGCCGTGAATTACGTACACAAAGCATCCGCCGCCAAAGGTTAAACGCTCTGCCTTTTCTGTAAGCGTGGGAAACCTTTCTTCAAGAAGCTTATAAAACTTCTCAAACTCTGCTATGTTTTCGTTATCGTGAGTAAACACTGTTTTGCAGTTTATCATTTGCGACAGTGTATCGGCATAGCCTTCAAGCACTTCTGCCGAAACGTTTTTTCTGTTTTCTTCCGGTGCTAAAACTCGTTTTTTCATTCCTTATCTCCCGTATTATTATACTTTTTAATACCCTCTGTAACCTTTTTATCATTGTAAGCAATAAACAAGAATAAGGAAATAAGGCTGAATACACCGGCGCAAACTCCCGTGAGCTTAACGCCCTTCATGCCGACAGCTTCATCTTTTACAGCGCCGATTGTCAATACGCTTGATACAATCATCATAGCAACGCTGACCGCTATTTTTTCAAGGAATGTTTTAACTGCCGAGAATATGCCCTCTCTGTTAACGCCGCTTTCCAAGCAGTCCAACTGAATAATATCGGAAATAACGGACTGGGGAAGAATGTTTATAGCGGCAAAGGGGAATGCGACCAATATTCCCACTGCGATACCGACTATCAGCTCGTGACCTGCGAACATTGCGGCAATTTTATCGCCAACATAAATGAACGCAAATACCAATGTGAAAACGATGCTTGCTATTATCAGCGGGATTTTTTTGTTGTATTTTCTGCAAATCTTAACGATAATCGGGAACAGACAAATTGCAGTTACGATTGCCGCAAGCAGAACATAAAATACTTGACTTTCTTCAATATTTAACAGCATTGTTATGTAATACAGCATTGCTGTTTCAAAGAAGCACAGTGAAATAAAGCTAAACAAATCTCCCAGACTGAAAATCACAAAATTACGGTTTCTTAAAACTAAGCCGAAGGATTTAAGTAAGGAATCGTTAGGCTTTGTGCTGCCCTGAACGTAGTCCTTTTCATTAAAGGCGTATGCGCTGAGCAAAAGGCAAACAATGCCGATTGCCGCAAAAACGGTAAATACTGCACGCCATGCCCACAACGGTGATAAGCCTGCATTTTTGAATAAATCCACAAACAAGGTTGCACCGTACATAAAGGCGCTTGAGCCCATAAAGAATACCGTGCTGACGGTATAGTATCCGACACGAACGTTGGCGTCGGGAATAATTTCCGGAACAAGCGCATTGCGGGGAATGAAAAAGAAGGTATATGAAATGTAATATGCAACAAGGAAGAAGCCAACCCAAATTGCGTTGCCCACAGAACCCTCTTTAAAGGGAGCGTAGAAAATCAGCAACAGTGAAAGAGCGTAAGGAAGCGCTGCGAACCGCAAAAACGGCATACGCCTGCCGTCCTTATGGTTGCACTTATCCGAAAGAGTTGCAACCAACGGGTCTGTAACAGCGTCAACTATTTTGCCGATACCTGTAATTAACGCCATAACCGTGATAAATCCCAACAATTTGTTTTGAGGCAAAAGATTGGGCAAGCCGCTTTTTACCGTAGGCTGAAAAAAGTAGAGCAAATAATTTCCTATCATACCGTTAAAAAGTCCTTTGGCAATATCCGCCAAGCAATAACGGTACATTTTCATTTTGGGTAATGCTTTTGACATTGTAAATTTCCCCTTCATCCGTTTTTATAATAATATACCATATTTCCCCTTATTTTGCAAAGGTTTTATACAATATATAAATAACCGTCTAAGATTGTACTTAGACGGTCTTTTTAGCTATATTGAGCTATACCTGAAATTTATCTGTTATTTTGTTTTATTTTGAGTTGATAGTTGAAATGCCGAGGGTGACTTCTTCAAGCACATCAAGCACCATTCGCACGGTATCAAGAGATGTGAGCATAGTAATATTGTTTTGAGCGGCGCAACGGCGAATTTCCACACCGTCGCCGTAATGAACGCCTGACAGCACTGCTCTTGTATTGATAACATAGCTTACATAACCTGCGCGAATGGAGTCTAACACCTCTTCGCTGCCCTCGCTTGGCTTTTTGCGGATTCGTGTACGGATCCCGTTTGCTTTCAGCACCTCAGCAGTGAGCGTGGTTGCCTCAACGTTAAAACCCATATTGTAGAATCTACGGATTAAAGGCACCATTTCCTCTTTATCCTCATCGGCAACGCTGACAAGGACTGTACCGTAGTTTCGAAGAGAAAGCCCCGAGGCGGTCAAGGCTTTATAAGCGGCACGGTGCAATTTGTTGTCATATCCGATAGCTTCCCCCGTGGATTTCATTTCAGGGGACAGGTATGCATCCATTCCCCGAAGTTTGGAGAAAGAAAATGCAGGAACTTTTACATAAAAACGGTCTTTTTCTTTTGGATATCTTGAGAATATTCCCTGCTCCTGCAATGAAACACCGAGTATAGCCAAAGTGCCGATATCCGCAAGGCTGTAACCCGTTGCCTTGGACAAAAACGGAACGGTTCTTGACGAGCGCGGATTTACCTCGATAATATAGACGTTTTCCGCTGAATCCACAATAAACTGAATGTTGAAAAGTCCTTTTATTCCAATGGCAAGACCTAACTTTTCCGTGTAATCCAAAATGGTGTTCTTTACCTTGTCGGAAAGGCTGTAAGAGGGGTAAACGCTGATTGAGTCGCCTGAATGTACGCCAGTTCTTTCCACAAGCTCCATAATGCCCGGGACGAATACACGCTGACCGTCACAAACTGCGTCAACCTCAACCTCTTTTCCGCGAATGTATTTATCTACCAAAACAGGCTTGTCCTCATCTACCTCAACGGCAGTTTTAAGGTACTGCCACATAGATTCTTCTTTCGACACAATTTGCATTGCCCGCCCGCCGAGAACAAAGCTTGGGCGGACAAGCACGGGGTAGCCGATTTCTTGAGCGGCGGCTACGCCTGCCTCAATGCTGGTTACCGCACGCCCTTTCGGTTGAGGAATTTCTAAAGACAGCAGTAATTTTTCAAAAGAATCACGGTTTTCTGCACGGTCAATTGCCTCACAGTCGGTTCCGATGATAGTTACTCCCCTATCGCGTAGCGGCTCGGCAAGGTTTATTGCAGTCTGACCGCCCAGGGTGGCAATAACTCCCTCAGGCTTTTCAAGCAAGATTATATTCATTACATCTTCCGTGCAGAGCGGCTCAAAATACAATTTATCCGAGCAGGTGTAATCAGTAGACACTGTTTCGGGGTTATTGTTGATAATAATCGCCTCATAACCTGCCTTTTGAATGGTTTGAACTGCGTGAACGGTGGAATAGTCAAATTCCACGCCCTGCCCTATTCTTATAGGGCCTGAGCCGAGAACGATAATTTTACGCTTCGAGGACACACGGGATTCATTTTCTTCTTCATAGGAAGAGTAAAAATAAGGGATATAGCTTTCAAATTCAGAAGCGCAGGTGTCAATCATCTTATACACGGGGAAAATTTTGTTTTCAGTTCTTAGATTGAAAACGTCTATCTCATTTAAGTCCCAAAGAACGCCGATTTCTCTGTCGGAAAATCCTAATTTTTTAGCGGCTTTGAGAGTTTTCAGGTCGCCCTTATTATTTTCAAGCTCCTGCTCCATAGAAATAATATTTCTAAGTTTTCGAAGGAAAAAGCGGTCAATTTTTGTGGCACTGAAAATCTCGTCCACACTGCAACCTGACCTTAACAGCGCCGCAACGGCATAGATTCTGTCGTCCGTGCCGATTTTAACATAATTAAGAAGCTCGTCACTTTCCATTCCGTCAAATTTGGAAAGATGCAAATGATACGCCCCTATTTCAAGAGAGCGAATACCCTTTAAAAGACTTTCCTCAAAGGTTCTGCCTATGCTCATTACCTCGCCAGTCGCTTTCATCTGAGTGGAAAGGGTGTTATTGGCATCGGCAAATTTGTCAAAAGGAAATCTCGGAAGCTTTGTTACAACATAATCCAAGGACGGTTCAAACGCCGCAGGGGTATTGGCGATTCGGATTTCATCAAGTGTCATTCCGACACCGATTTTTGCCGAAACACGGGCTATGGGGTATCCGCTGGCTTTTGATGCGAGCGCAGAGGAACGGGACACTCGAGGATTTACCTCAATAAGATAATACTGAAAAGAAAGTGGGTCGAGGGCAAACTGAACGTTACAGCCGCCCTCAATTTGCAATGCACGGATAATCTTCAGAGCGCTGTCACGAAGCATATGGTACTCTTTGTTGGTAAGGGTTTGTGAGGGGCAGACAACGATTGAATCCCCCGTGTGAATACCCACAGGGTCTAAATTTTCCATATTGCAGACGGTGATTGCCGTGTCGTTTTTGTCCCGAATTACCTCATATTCAATTTCCTTGTAACCCTTAACGCTTTTCTCAACCAAAACCTGATTAACGGGTGACAGTTCAAGGGCATTTCGCATTATGGAAATGAGCTCGTCCTCATTATCGGCAAAGCCGCCGCCCGTTCCGCCCAAAGTAAAGGCAGGGCGAAGAACGACGGGATAACCGATTTCTTTCGCAATGGCAAGTCCTTCGTCTATTGTTGAGGCAGTTTCAGACGGCAAAACGGGTTCGCCCAAGGCTTCGCAGAGGGCTTTGAACTTTTCGCGGTCCTCCGCTTCCTCAATAGATTTACTGCCCGTCCCCAAAAGCTCGACACCGCATTCCGCTAAAACGCCCTTTTTTTCAAGCTGCATTGCAAGGTTTAAGCCTGTCTGCCCACCGATTCCGGGAAGAATGGCATCAGGTCTTTCGTGGCGAATGATTTTTGCGATATATTCAAGGGTTAACGGCTCCATATAAACCTTATCTGCAATAGACGTGTCCGTCATTATGGTTGCAGGGTTGGAATTGCAGAGAATTACCTCGTATCCTTCTTCTTTAAGTGCAAGGCAGGCTTGCGTTCCTGCATAATCGAACTCTGCCGCCTGACCTATGACAATGGGGCCTGAGCCTATAACCAATACTTTTTTTATGTCTGTTCTTTTCGGCATACTGTTACCCCTCCCCCATCATACGAATAAACATATCAAATAAATATGCGCTGTCCTGCGGCCCGGGCGCACTTTCCGGATGGTACTGCACGCTGAACACACGGTCTTTTTCATTTTTCACGCCCTCAACCGTTCCGTCAAGCAAATTTATATGCGTAACGGTAAGGGGTGTGTTAGCCAAGCTGTCTAAATCTACTGCGTAGGAGTGGTTTTGAGAGGTTATTTCTATTTTACCCGTTTCAATATTCTTAACGGAATGGTTGCCGCCGCGGTGGCCGAACTTTAATTTATAGGTTTTAGCGCCGTAGGCGAGAGATATAATCTGATGCCCGAGGCAAATTCCGAAAATCGGGCAGGTGCCGATAAGCGCTTTGACTGTTTCAATAACCGCCGGAACAGCCTCGGGGTTGCCGGGGCCGTTGGATATAAATATTCCGTCGGGATTAAGTGCTTTTATTGTTTGAGCAGTAGTATTCCACGGCACAACCGTAACACGGCAGTCACGCTCTATTAGTGAGCGAACAATATTCTGCTTCATTCCGCAGTCAATTGCCGCAACGTGAAAACTGCCGTTTGTATTGAACTCTTGTATTGTTTTACAGCTTACTCTTGAAACGGCGTCTTTGGGCGGAGTGTGCTCATTTAATATTTTCATTCCTTCATCTAACGGCGTTTCGGCAGAGGTTATCAGCGCTTTTCTGCTGCCGAAATCACGGATTGAGCGGTTCAGTTTTCTTGTATCCACTCCGTAAATCCCCGAAATGTCAAAGCGCTCCATTACACTGCCCAAAGTTTCACTGCTTCTGAAATTTGACGGCTCATCGTTATATTCATGGACTATCAAAGCACCTATGGTGGGGTGCTCGTCTTCGTAATCGTCTTCCGCCATACCGTAATTGCCGATTAAAGGATAGGTCATAACGACTGCCTGATCCGTATAAGAAGGGTCGGATAAAATCTCCTGATACCCTGCCATTGAGGTGTTGAAAACAATTTCAAGCACTTTTTCACGGTCTGCGCCAAAGGAATATCCGTAATATTCCTGCCCGTCTTCTAAAATAATCTTTTTGTCAGGTTCTCTCATATACGAAATCCTCATTTCTTGATTTCTGACAGTCTTCGCTCAAAGCGGTCTTTTCTTGTGTCCGTGGGCACGGGAGTGGGATAATTTCCGTCAAAGCACGCACTGCAATATGTATCCTCAGGTGCTAAATCACACAAACTTTCAACGGGCAGATATCCTAAGGAATCCGCCCCTATCATTGCCGCTATTTCAGGGATAGTGTTATGGCAGGCAATTAAGTTTTCCTGCGAATCAATGTCTGTGCCGTAATAGCACGGGAACATAAACGGCGGTGCCGAAACACGCATATGCACCTCACTCGCCCCTGCATCACGGAGAAGCTTAACTATTCGACCGCTCGTTGTTCCGCGAACAATTGAATCGTCAATAAGTACTACTCTTTTATTTCTAACCACTTCTTCAATTGTCGACAGCTTGATTTTGACTTGATCCAAACGGTTGTTGGGGGCAATGAAGGTTCTACCGATATATTTATTCTTAATAAGTCCAATCCCGTATGGAATACCCGATTCTCTGCTGTAGCCAAGGGCGGCGTCAAGACCTGAATCCGGCACGCCGATAACAATATCTGCAGAAACGGGATGAATTTTAGCAAGTGCCCTACCAGCTCTGACACGGGCTTCGTGTACGGAAACACCGTCTATGACAGAATCGGGTCTGGCAAAGTAAATATATTCAAAAACGCACATACTTTTCTTTTGTTTTTGACAATGCTCTTTGCGAGACACAACTCCGTCTTTGCTGAAAATCAAAATCTCACCGGGTTCAACGTCACGCACAAATTCAGCGCCGACTGCTTTAAGAGCGCAGCTCTCGGAAGCAACAATATATATTCCGTCAGCTGTTTTTCCGTAACAAAGAGGTCTAAACCCAAAGGGGTCTCTTGCGCACATCAATTTCTGCGGTGACATTAAAACAAGAGAATATGCGCCGTTCAGCGTATTCATAGCCTGACAGAGCGCATCTTCAATAGAAGCGGTTTTAAGCCGCTCCCTCGTTACAATATATGCTATTGTTTCAGTATCGCTTGAAGTATGGAAAATTGCGCCGGAAAGCTCCAATTTACTCCTAAGCTCAGCCGCATTGGAAAGATTTCCGTTGTGGGCTAATGCCATTCGCCCTTTTTGGTGGTTTACCTCAATAGGCTGGCAGTTATTTCGGTTTGTCGCTCCTGTGGTTCCGTATCTTGTATGGGCAACCGCCATACTGCCGTTAGGAAAAGCGGACAGAATTTCCGGAGAAAATACATCCCCCACAAGCCCTAAATCCTTATGAGATGCAAAAACTCCGTCGTCGTTAACAACAATTCCGCAGCTTTCCTGCCCTCTGTGCTGTAAGGCATACAAGCCGTAATAGGCAATGCTTGCAACATCCGTAGGGTTTTCAGCGTATACGCCGAAAACGCCGCATTCCTCATGAATGCTCATTTTTTTGCACCGTCCGATCTCTTTAATGCTGCTCCGATAAATCCTTTAAAAAGCGGATGAGGCATATTGGGGCGGCTCTTAAACTCCGGATGATACTGCACGCCGATATAGAAATCTCTGTCTGTCAGCTCCACTGTTTCAACAAGTCTGCCGTCAGGGGAAATTCCGCTGAGTGTCAAGCCCTTGTTTTGTAATAAATCGCGGTATTCATTGTTAAATTCATAGCGGTGGCGGTGGCGTTCGGCTATTTCAAGAGAGCCGTAATAACGCTCCATTGACGTGCCTGCTTTTATTACGCAGGGGTAGCTGCCAAGACGAAGCGTGCCGCCTTTGTCAATATCGCCGCTCTGACCGGGCATAAAGTCAATAACCTTATCAGCACAGTCTTTTTGAAATTCGCCTGAGTTAGCGTCTTTTAGCCCTGCCACGTTGCGTGCATATTCAATAACCGCAATCTGCATACCGAGACAAATACCAAAGTAAGCAATATTATGCTCTCTTGCGTATTTAGCGGCAAGAACCATTCCTTCAATTCCGCGACTGCCAAATCCGCCGGGTACGATAATTCCGTCTAAGCCTGAAAGAATCTGCTCTGCCGTTTCGGAAGTTATCTCCTCAGAATCAATCCAATGAATGTTTATATGTACATTATGATAAAAGCCTGCATGGTGAAGCGCTTCCGCAACCGATAAATAAGCGTCATGGAGCGCCACATATTTTCCTACAAGCCCTATCTCAACACAGTTTGTACGGGCTTTGTTTATGCTGTCCACCATTGATTGCCACTCAGTTAAATCAGGTTCAGGGGCATCAATGTTTAACTCTCTGCAAACAACCTCTGAAAAGTTTGCTTTTTCAAGCATAAGCGGTGCTTCATAAAGGTTTGGTAACGTGATGTTCTCGATAACACAGTCGGGTTTCACATTGCAGAACAGCGCGATTTTTTGGAAGATAGACTCTTCCAGCGGCTCGTCACAGCGAAGCACGATTATATTTGGGTTTATTCCCATACCTTGAAGCTCCTTGACGGAGTGCTGTGTTGGCTTTGATTTGTGTTCGTCGGAACCGCGGAGAAACGGAACGAGGGTAACGTGAATAAACAGGCTGTTTTCTCTGCCCTGCTCTAATGAAATTTGGCGAACTGCCTCAATAAAGGGTTGCGATTCAATATCGCCTATGGTGCCGCCGATTTCGGTGATAACAATGTCGGCATTTGTCTTTTTACCCACACTGTAAACAAATTCCTTTATTTCATTTGTGACATGGGGAATTACCTGAACGGTAGAGCCGAGATATTCGCCGCGGCGCTCCTTGTTCAAAACGTTCCAATAGACCTTTCCCGTGGTAAGATTTGAATACTTGTTCAAATCCTCGTCAATAAAGCGTTCATAATGCCCTAAGTCCAAATCGGTTTCCGCACCGTCCTCAGTAACATAAACCTCGCCGTGCTGATAAGGGCTCATAGTGCCGGGGTCAACATTTATGTAAGGGTCTAATTTTTGAGCCGCTACCTTTAAGCCCCGTGCCTTCAAAAGTCTTCCCAAAGAAGCTGCAGTAATTCCTTTTCCAAGGCCTGAAACCACGCCGCCTGTTACAAAAACATACTTTGTCATACCGTTCTTCTCCTATTGTAAAATTCAAGTTCGAATGATTTATTTTCCGCTTTCACCGTAGTTGGACAAAACACGGGCTGACGGATCGTTCACATTACAGCCCTCCCAAGCCTTGTTGGGCATCCAAAAGTCTACTACCATCTCCGCCTGACCCGGATAATACTTTTCAAAAATTTCTCTATAAAGTAAAGATTCCTTTGTAAAGGGCTGTGCGTAGCCGTATTTCTCCCGAAGCGTTTCAAATTCATCATCGGTATATTTTTTCTCAGCATATTCTTTCAAGTAATCTACCATAGAATGACCTACTGCATCGGAAAATGCCGCCTTTTCACGCCAAAGGATTTCGTCAGGTAAATAACCGTCACCTTCAAAGGCGTGTCTTAACAAATATTTTCCTTTGCCGTACTTGTTCATCTTCATTTCAGGGTCAAGGCTCATTACATAAGCGGCAAAATCCAAGTCGCCGAAGGGCACACGGGCTTCTAAAGAGTTGACCGAAATACAACGGTCGGCACGAAGCACGTCATACATATGCAGTTCCCGCACTCTTTTTTGAGCCTCTTCCTGAAAGGCTTCGGCAGATGGCGCAAAATCGGTATATTTGTATCCGAACAATTCGTCTGAAATTTCACCCGTTAGAATAACACGGATATCCGTTTGCTCGTGGATTGCCTTGCACACAAGATACATACCCATACTTGCACGGATAGTCGTAATATCATAGGTTCCGAGAAGCTCTATAACCTTTTCAAGAGAAGAAATAATCTCTTCCGGCGTCATATACACTTCCGTGTGGTCAGAGCCGATACAGTCTGCCACCTGTTTTGCATATTTTAAATCAATGGCGTCCTCGCTCATACCGATTGCAAAGGTTTTTATAGGCTCAGCGCTCTCTCTTGCGGCAAT
>JAFLUN010000047.1 GCA_022508785.1 Oscillospiraceae bacterium | reverse complement strand
AAAAATGCACCTCTGACAGTAACTACTGTTAGGGGTGCATACTTTTATATTTTTTAGTTTCTTTATTCCGCAATAACGGCTTTATAGAACACCTTTTTGCCCTTTTTGATTACAACGTGTCCTTTCTCGAAATCTGTCTTAGAAAGCTTTTTAAAGGCATCTGTGACCTTTTCATCGTCAACTGAAACGCCGCCCTGCTCTATTGCTCTTCTCGCTTCGCCTTTTGACTTAACAATACCTGCCATAAGCATAATATCCGCAACTGAAATTTCGCCGTCTGCAAAATCGCTTTCGTCAATTTCAACTGTCGGCATATTTTCAGCACTGCCTGCGCCTGAGAAAATTGCTCTTGCCGCTTCCTGCGCTTTATTTGCCTCTTCCTCACCGTGAACGAGCTTTGTAAGCTCAAAAGCGAGTATTTCTTTTGCAAAATTGAGCTGACTGCCTTCCCAGGAATCCATTTTATCAATTTCCTCAACAGGAATAAAGGTAAGCATTCTTATGCACTTGAGAACGTCGGCATCAGCCACATTTCTCCAATACTGATAAAACTCAAAGGGAGACGTTTTATTCGGGTCAAGCCAAACTGCATTTCCTGCCGTTTTACCCATCTTTTTACCCTGCGAATCTGTTAAAAGTGTAATTGTCATAGCGTGTGCATCTTCGCCGAGCTTTTTGCGGATAAGTTCGGTACCGCCGAGCATATTGCTCCATTGGTCGTCACCGCCGAACTGCATATTGCAGTTGTAGTGCTGAAAAAGGTGGTAGAAGTCGTAAGACTGCATAATCATATAGTTAAACTCGAAGAAGGAAAGACCCTTTTCCATTCTCTGCTTGTAGCACTCTGCTCGAAGCATATTGTTAACAGAGAAGCAAGCGCCAACCTCACGGAGCAGTTCAACATAATTAAGGTCAAGAAGCCAGTCCGCATTGTTAACCATAAGAGCTTTTCCGTCAGAAAAATCAATAAACTTTTCCATTTGGCGCTTAAAGCATTCAGCATTATGGTCAATGTCTTCACGGGTAAGCATCTTGCGCATATCCGTTCTGCCTGACGGGTCACCTATCATAGTCGTGCCGCCGCCTATAAGGGCTATGGGCTTGTTGCCTGCCATTTGAAGTCTTTTCATAAGAGTAAGCGCCATAAAGTGACCGGCAGTAAGGCTGTCTGCCGTGCAGTCAAAGCCGATATAAAAGGTTGCCTTACCGTTATTGATCATTTCTCTTATTTCACTTTCATTCGTAACCTGTGCAATAAGACCACGGGCAACGAGTTCCTCATAAATCTGCATTTTAAATACCTCCAAAAAAAATCAAGTCCCCTGCTAAAAAGCAGAGGACGAAAAACCGTGTTACCACCTCAATTTACCGCTTCCTCACGGAAAACGGCCTTAACGGGTAACTGACATTACCCTGTTCTGTAACGGGAACACCCGTTTGCCCCTACTGAAATTTCAAGGCAACGACTCCGCGATGTATTTCACAATGCCGTCATGTTTTCTTACACCAACCGAAAACTCTCTAAGCTTTAGGCGAATGCTACTTCTTCGCATCACAGTCTTTATGAAACAATTATACATAAAATTTAATTTTTGTCAAGAAAATAATTTTTAGCGTAATCTATAAGCTCAGCCGCCGCCTGTTTTGATATATCTGTGCTTTCAATTCCGCCTATTATTCTTGAAAGCTCGCTGACACGCTCGTCATATTCAATATGCTTTACATCAGTGAAAGTCTTATTTTCACTTTCCCGCTTTGATATTAAATAATGGCTGTCTGCAAATGCGGCAATTTGCGCCAAATGTGTAACACAAAGCACCTGCCTGTCAAACGAGACCTCTTTAAGTTTAATTCCTATCTTCTGAGCAGTTCTTCCGCTAACTCCCGTGTCAATTTCATCAAAAATAAGGGTTTGTATTTCATCGTTACTTGCAAGAACGTTTTTAATTGCAAGCATAATTCGTGAAAGCTCGCCGCCGGAAGCAATTTTTGAAAGTGCCTTCGGTTCTTCGCCGATATTGGCGGAAATTAAGAAATATATTTCATCCTGACCGTTTTCAGCACATTCAATTTTATTTTGTACTATCTTAAAAACGATTGACGGCATTTCAAGGAAAGCAAGCTCTTCGGCAACTTTTTCTGCAAATCTGGCAGATGCCGCTTTTCGCGCTTCGCTTAGCTTGTTAGCGGCAGTTTGCATTATAATCTGCTTTTCAACAGCCACAGCCTTTAATTTTTCTTTTATTTGATCGGAGAAAGTGATTTCCTCAAGCTCTTTTTGAGCGTTTTCAAAATATTTTAAAACCTCTTCTTCGGTTTCGCCGTATTTCTTAAATATTGATTCAAGAAGGGACAGCCTTTCCTCAATACCGTCAAGCTCCCTCGGGTCAACATCTGCAGAAAACAGAAAATCGTTAAGCGTGGATATGCAATCGGAAAGCGAATAGGAAATATCCGTAAGAGTTTCCGATACTGCTTTTAGTGAATCATCATAATCTAATGCTTTTTGAAGAGCGGAAACGGCGAATGACACTCCAGAAACAGCTCCGTTTTCACCCTCCTGACCGTCAAGAGAACCCAAAGCAGAGCTGACAAGTTCCAAAAGAGTTTCAGCATTCTGCAAGAAATTTCTGCGTTTAATTAAATCGGCGTACTCCCCTATTTTTATATCTGCCGCTTCAATTTCCTCGGTCTGATATGTTAAAATGTCGATTTTTCTTGCCTTTTCTGATTCGTTTTCAATAAAGGATTTATATTTTCTTTCAGCCTCTTTAAAATCATTAAAGGCGGCTTGATATTCATCTTTTACGCTGTCGTTTTGAGCAAAAGAATCAATGTAGAAAATGTGATAATCTTCATTGAGAAGATTTTGATTGTCAAGCTGACCGTGAATGTTAATAAGAGTGCGGCCAATTTTCTTTAGCATTGAGACGGTAACCGACTGACCGTTGATTTTACAGATATTTTTACCGTCTGCAAATATTTTACGCAGAATAAGGAGCGTTCCGTCTTCTTCAGGGGTAATACCGATTTCAATAAGCGCTGATTTAACAGAAGCGTTTATATCGCTGAAAAGAGCTGAAACCTCTGCAAAATCACTGCCGGTTCGGATAAGTTCCCTCGAAGTACGCTCACCTAAAACAGCATTTATAGCATCTATAATTATTGATTTACCGGCTCCCGTTTCACCCGTCAACACATTAAGACCGTTATTAAAATCAATAACAGCCTCTTTTATTATTGCTATATTGTTGATTTTAAGGTTTTGAAGCATAAAATCCAGTCCTTAAACAAATATCAATCATTAAGCATTGAAAGAATTTCCATGCGGTTATCCTTGGCGTTTTCAAGCGAATCACAGGCAAGGAAGATAGTATCATCCCCTGCTATTGTGCCCACAACGCCTTTCAGGTGAGCATTTTCCAATGCTACGCAGGCGGCATTTGCCGTACCTACATAGCATTTTACAACGACAATGTTCATTGCAAGCTCAACCGATAAAACAGAACGGGCAAAAATCAACGCAAAATTGTTATGAGTTTCGCTTTTGCTTATAACATATCTCGTTTCATTTTTTCCGAAATGCTCTTTAACAAGCTTTAAGTCCTTTATATCTCTTGAAATCGTTGCCTGAGTGACCTTATAGCCGTTAGAACTCAGCATTTTTATGATTTCCTCTTGGGTAGAAACGTTATTGTTTTCAATAAAATCTATAATCAGCTTTTGCCTGTCCTTTTTCATTTCTCAACTCTCCTTTGAGTAAGCTTTCTGTTTAAAACATCAAAAAATTCGTCTGATTTAATTCTTATAAATTCGGCTGAAATGTCAGACTTTTCAACAATAACCTTTCCGTTTTGGGGTAAGTCAATATTCGTCTCCCCGTCAAGAGAAATAACTATATCCTTATCGCCGTTATCAGGCGCTGTAATACTGATTTTTGAGGAACAGTTAAAAACCATTGACCGATTAAGAGGTGAATGAGTGCAAAGCGGCGTCATTATTATACAGCTAAGCGCCGGGTCAATTACAGGGCCGCCTGCCGACCAGGAATAAGCGGTTGAACCTGTGGGGGTGGAAACAATAATGCCGTCTGCTCTGTAAAAATTGACAATCTTATCATCGCAATAAGCGTTAAAATTGAGAACATTAAAGGCTTTTCCACGGGCAACTGCAATGTCGTTGAGACAGTAACCAATCATATCGGTTTTACCGTTAACCTCTAAGTAACACTTGAGCATCATATGCTTTTCTTTCGTGTAATTGCCGTTTAAAAGGGATTTCAGCAATTCAAGCTCATTTGCTTCAAGTCCTGCCAAAAAAGCAAGATTGCCTGCATTTATGCAAAGAACGGGCTTGCCTGCAATGGCACATTGCTTTGCGGTATGAATAAAAGACCCGTCGCCGCCTATTGCAATTATAACATCTGCTTCCCCGTACAAATTTTCAGAATATGTAAAACGGTTTCCAAATGTCTGTTTTGTATCAGGCTCAAAAATATATTCAATATTAAGCCTTTCAAGCATATCGGTTACGGCGTAAGTTACGCTTTCCGCCTTTTCTCTTGTAAGGTTTGGGATAATTCCTGCTTTAATCATTGTTATCACCGCTCAAGTTTTTATGTGATTCTTCCGCAATTTCAGTAATAAGGGTTTTATCAAAGTCAAGATAGCATTTTCCGTCCTTTGAAAGATAAATTAAGTATTCAATGTTCCCCTCGGGACCTTTGATTGGAGAAAATGTTAAGCCCAATACTGAAAAACCGCTTTCAAGAGCAAAATCCACAATTGATTCGATAACCTCAAGATGAGTTGAAAGCTCTCGAACAACGCCTTTCTTGCCTACTTTTTCTCTTCCTGCTTCAAACTGCGGTTTAATAAGAGCCACACATTTTCCGCCTTGCTTTAGGAAATCAAAAAGAACGGGTAAAATCAGTTTAAGCGAAATAAAAGAAACATCTATACTTGCAAAGTCAATTTCGTCAGTTACTGTATCTTTTGTAAGATAGCGGAAATTAGTTCTCTCTAAATTTACCACACGCTCGTCACTGCGAAGCTTCCATGCAAGCTGACCGTAGCCAACGTCAATGGAATAAACTTTTTTAGCGCCGTTTTGAAGCATACAATCGGTAAATCCGCCAGTTGAAGCGCCAATGTCCATACAAATACTGTTTGTAAGAGTTATGGGAAACGACTGCATAGCCTTTTCCAGCTTATACCCGCCACGGCTGACATATGGCATCTGTTTGCCTTTTAATTCGATTTTATCAGTCGTTTTAACTGTGTACCCTGCCTTTGTTTCCTTTTGACCGTTCACATAAACCGACCCTGACATTATTAACGCAGATGCTTTTGAACGGCTTTCGCACAAGCCTAATTCAAAAACCGCTGTGTCAAGTCTTTTCTTTTCAGCCATTTAATTTCTCCGAAAATTTATTGTAAATTGACTCTCTGTCCAGTCCGTACTTATTTAAAAGTGCAGGAACCGATGCGTGCTGAACAAACTCATCGTTAACGGCAATATGCTCGAATTTGCCGTTATATCCCTTAACAGCCAGTGTTTCGGCAAAAGCAGTACCCACGGAACCTGCCTTTTCAGATTCTTCATAAAAAACGATTTTCCTGTAAGTTAATGCAATGTTAAATACTTCTTTAGGAATTGGTTTAATGCAATTAAGCACAAGAAGTGAAATCATTTTGTTTTCCGATTTAAGTTTTTCAACCGCAAACATTGCTTCGGCAGAAATTCGCCCGTAAGTGACAATTAAAGCAGCGCCGTTTTCATTGAATAAGTCAAAATCGTTTTCGCTTATTTGGTAGCCTTTGGGCAATTCTGCATCATTACCCCTTGGGTATCTTATAGCAAATAAACCGTCCTGTTTCACAGCTGATTCAAAGTCAAATTTTATTCGCTTAAATGTAAACGGGGAATAGATTTTGATATTGGGAACGGCTAAAAGCATTGGCACGTCAAAAAGTCCCTGATGAGTTACGCCGTCTTCACCAACAAAGCCTGCTCTGTCAACGGCAATAATCATATTGGCATTTTGCAAAGAACAGTCGTGAATAAGCTGGTCGAAAGACCTTTGCAAAAATGTTGAATAAAGCGCTGCAACAGGCTTCATTCCGCCTTTTGAAAGACCTGCAGTAAATGTAATTGCGTGTTCTTCTGCAATGCCTACGTCAAAAAATCTGTCAGGATATTTTTCCGAAAAATCTTTAAGACCTGTTCCCAGAGCCATTGCAGCGGTAACAGCACAAACTCGCTTATCTTTTTCCGCCAAATCGCAAACAGTTGAACCGAAAACAGAAGAAAAATTATCAGAGCCTATATTTGTTTCGCCGTTTTCAATATTGAATTTTGAAATGCCGTGAAATTCGCTGGGTGATTTTTCAGCAAAATCGTACCCCTTGCCTTTTATTGTGTTTATATGTAAAAGTACGGGTCCGTTTACGAGCTTTGCGCTGTCAAGGGCTTCGGAAAGCTGTTCCAAATTATGACCGTCAATTGGCCCCATATAGCGAAATCCCATATCCTCAAAAAAAGTACTTTTATACATTCTGTTTTTAATTCGCGTTTTAAGGTCAAATATTTGTTTTGCTAAAGGTTTACCGATAACAGGTACTTTATTTATAGTGGATTCCGTCTTTGCCTTTAAACGAAAATACTCGGGCTTTGAGCGAATTACCGCTAAATACCTTGCAACTCCGCCCACATTTTCGGATATTGACATTTTGTTATCGTTAAGAATAACGATAAGCCTTGCCTTTGACCTTCCTGCATTGTTAAGTGCTTCATAGGCAAGACCGCCCGTAAGAGCGCCGTCGCCTATAACTGCCACTGTATAATCTTTTTTGCCGTTTATACGGTTAGCCATTGCAACGCCGAAGGCTGACGAAACGGATGTACTTGAGTGACCGCTGTAAAAAATATCGTGCTCGCTCTCTTCCGGTGAAGAAAAACCTGAAATCCCGCCTTCCGTACGCAAGGTTGAGAATTTATCATACCTTCCCGTAAGGATTTTATGGGTATACACCTGATGACCTACATCCCAAATAATTTTGTCTTTAGGAGAATTGAATACTTTATGTAACGCAACGGAAAGCTCGACTACGCCGAGGTTAGATGAAAGATGACCGCCGTTATTGGAAACGGTTTCAATCAACACATTCCTTATCTCTGCGCACAGCTCGCTGAGCTTATCAAAAGATAAATTCTTTATATCATCAGGTGATTTAATTTCGGATAATAAATTATTGTTAGGCAAAGTAAAATCCCCAATCAAAACTCGCGTGATGCGAGCGCCAATGTTAATTTAATAAGCTTTTCGCTATTATTATAGGAACCCAAAATGGAAATCGCATTGTTTGTAAGTTCATTTACAAGAGCTTTGGATTTTTCCAGACCGTAAAGTTTCACAAAAGTGGGTTTATTGTTCTTTTCGTCGCTTCCGACGGGCTTTCCGAGAGTTTGCGAATCACTTACAATATCAAGAATATCATCTGTAATTTGAAAAGCAAGCCCGAGATTTTCAGCGTATTCACAAATAATATCCATTTCTTTTTTCTCTACTTTTTTCCCTGTAAGATAGCCTAAAACGCAGGCGCATTTTAAAAGAGCGCAGGTTTTAAGGGAATACATTTTTTTAATATCGGAAAGAGTAGGTTCGGTATTCTCAAACTGTAAATCGAGCACCTGCCCCATTACCATTCCGCGAACTCCTGCAAATTCAGACAAACATTTAACCGCAAGGCTTACATTTTCGGCAGGAATACCGCTTTGAGTTGCCAAATAAAATGCCTCTGTCAAAAGAGCATCGCCCGCTAAAAGGGCATTTGCTTCTCCGTATGCGATATGGCAAGACGGTTTTCCGCGGCGGGTATCGTCATTATCCATACAGGGTAAATCGTCGTGAATTAAAGAATATGTATGAATCATTTCAAGAGCACAGCCCAGTTTTATAGCAGACTTATAATCTCCGCCTGAAAGCTCGGAAAAATAAAGAGTTAAAAGCGGACGGATTCTTTTGCCGCCGTTTTTTAAACTGTAATTCATTGCGTCAAGCACAACGGAAGATTCACAGCACTCAAACGCTTCATTTTTCAAAAAGTCGTTAATGAGTTTAATATCGCTTGCAAATTCAGAGAAATCAGCCATTTTCTGCAACCTCGTTAATATTTGTTATTTTCAGTTTTGCTTCACTTAGCATTTTTCTGCAATTTTCGGACAGAAGAGTGCCCTCTTCATATAATTTCAAAGACTCTTCCAAGGAAATATTGCCCTCTTCAAGCTTTGAAACAATTTCTTCAAGCTTTTTAACTGATTCTTCGTAATTCATAATTCTAATTCACCTGATCTTCAATTTGCGTTATAACTGCATTTGCAGTTCCGTCAGTAAGTTTAAGTTCAATAGGCTCACCTATTCTCAACTGATTTACAGACGATACAACACTGTTGTTTGATTTTACTACGGAAAAGCCTCTTGAAAGAATTTTAAGAGGACTTAAAGCGTCAAGCTTTGACACAAGAATTGCCGCTTGATTATATTTCCTTTCAAATATATCCTTAACTGCATTATTCAGTGATTTATCTAAATCGGAAAGTTTTTTATTGCACTCGTCAATATAATCAGCGGGTTTCTTTAAAAAGCCGGAATCCGCTAATTTGTCAAGCCGCATTTCTTCAAGCAATATTTTTGAAGAAACCGCTTTACTGATTTTATCATTCAATAAATTTATGTAAGCGACTAAGTCGTACATATCGGGAACTGCCAGCTCTGCCGCAGCAGACGGAGTAGGCGCTCTTAAATCTGCGGCAAAATCACAAATTGTAAAGTCAGTTTCATGACCTACACCCGAAATTACGGGAATTTCGGAATTATAAATTGCTCTTGCTAAATTCTCATTGTTAAATTCCCATAAATCTTCTGCAGAACCGCCCCCACGGGCAATTATAATAACATCTGCGCAATTAAGATAATTAAAATCTACTACTGCACGGGCAATAATCTCCCCTGCGCCGTCACCTTGAACGGGAACGCCTGCAAAAATAATTTCAGCTAATGGAAAACGGCGTGAAATTACATTGAGAACATCTTGAACAGCCGCACCGTTGGGCGAAGATATAACACCAATTCTTTTAGGCATTGGCGGAATTTGCTTTTTCCTGTCTGAATCAAAGATACCTTCTTTTGACAGTTTTTCTTTTAACTGTTCAAAAGCTATGGCAAGGGAGCCTATTCCCTCAGGCTGAATGTCGTCTATGTAAAGTTGAAATGCGCCGTCACGCTCATACAACGACACCCTGCCCCTAACTATAACAGACATACCGTTTTCAATGCGAAACTTAAGCTTTGAGGCATTTCCTGCAAACATTACGGCTTTAATTGAAGCATTGGCGTCTTTTAACGACATATAAAGGTGACCGCTTCGTGCATTTGCGGTGAAATTTGATATTTCACCTCGTACAAAAACATTTCTAAGGTTTTCGTCACCCTCAAGAAGAGAACGAGCATATGTATTTAATTGTGAAACGGAAATAATTGACTGTAAATTCATTTTAATCGCCATTATGTAATTGTTTGTTGTGCATACGGTGTGTTAAATACGCAATACCGCAGGCATTGTCAGAAGAAAATGCAGGTTCGGCAAAATATGCGCCGTATTTTTTCTCAAAATCTTTTCTGATTATTGAGTTTGACATTACTCCGCCTGAAAAAACAAGGGGCAAATTGCCGTACTGCTTTAAAAGTAAATCACAAGTGTCCGATATGGCTGATTCAATATATTTAATGCAGTAAAGTGCAATATCACAGGGGGATTCTTTATTTTCAAGCATCTGCTTGCATTTATTCTCCACACCTGAAAGGCTGAAGGATAAATCTCGGTGAAAAACCTTAATATTATCAAAATTTTTGTTTGATTTAAGCGCAAGCTTTTCAAGCTCGGGACCGCAGGGAAATTGCAATCCTAATTCAATTCCTATTCTGTCGATTGCCTGCCCTGCCTTTAAGTCAAGGGAATCGCAAAGAAGCTGTGTACTGAAATAATTTTTATTCGGAGTAACAAGCACCCCTTGCGACGTTCCGCCTGAAATATGGAAAGCTATAAATTTTTCGCCGATTAAATCGGTTTTCTTTGAAGAATAAAGAGCGGCGGCAATGTGACCGTCCTGATGGGAAAATTTATAAAGAGGAATTTTAAGCGCTGATGAAAGGGATTTTGCGACAGAAATTCCTGCTAAAAAGCACGGCATATATGAGCCCTCTTGATTTGAGGGTTTAACCGACACCCCCACAGCCGAGATATCGGATGATATTTCTGAACACAAATCGGATACAAGCTCGGGAAGCTGCAGGGTATGATGAAAAACTGCATCACTTTGCCTGATCCCCTTTTCTCCTGTCTTTACGGGCAAAAGCTTTTTGCGGTAAAGCATATTTTCGCCGTCAAATGCTGAAACCGACGTTGTATAGTTGCTTGTGTCAATACCTAAAACCCAGCTCATTTTAAGTCTTTTTCTCTGATTACCTTGCCGAGAACTCCGTTAATAAATGATGCGTCGTCCTTTGTGCCGAATTTTTTGGCGATTTCAACGGCTTCGTTAGCGGAAACCTTAACTGGGATTGATTCAACGTAAAACATTTCGCAAAGGGCTAAACGAAGAATAGCTACGGAAACCTTCGGCAAACGCTCAATGCGCCAACCTACTGCGTTTTCAGCAATGATTGTATCAAATTCTTCAATGTGATCATTCGTCATTTGGGCAAGGGAAATTGCAAAAAGATTGTCGTTTGCAATAATTTCCGCCTCCAACGCAATATCAACAATTTCGCTTATAGTTAACTCATCGTTAAAAATCTTTTCAAAACCAAGTATAAAGGCAAGCTCTCTTTCTTCTCTTCGAGTCATAATTTCCTCCAAAAATATACTCCCCGCTAAAAATAACGGGGAGCGTTATAAGCTTTCAGCGGTGCAAAATGTATATACATCAATTTATGTATAGTTTACCACCGAAACTGAAAAATATCAATAGAAAAACGAATAATATTCTTTATTTTAGTTCAATAACGGTTATATTGTCGGAAGATACATTTGAATTGCTTGTTACTATATCCTTTATAGTTATAAGTTTATCGTCTGTCAGAACACCTTTCGGCAGAATAACCTCAAGAGAAGATTCGTTTAACGTTACCAAACATTTACAGTTAAGCTTTGCCGTGATTAAATTTTGAATGTCGGCTTCTGTTTTTATTTCATTTGAAATTTCAAGGAGCTTTTTCTTTGCCTCTTCCCTTTCTTCCGCATCAACACTTTCATCAGACACTATTGCTTCAAGATATTCCTTTGCGGTGTCGTGAGCCTTTGAACGGTTAATTTCAGCAGATGTGAAATAATCGCTTTCATTGGTCACATTGGTTCCGTTTACATATTGCGCATCGCCTAAATTTACTTCACTTGTAACCTCAGGGGCATCGGGTAGATTGGTTCCCTGCTTGGTGTAATACCAATTCAGAAAGACCGCCGTGCAAAGCGCTACGGCTGCCGCTCCTGCCGCAATTTGTCTTTTTTTCAAAATTCTACTTTTCATTATTTACCTCCATAGATGACATTTTTGATATTGAAATTCTTGCCGTGCTTATTCCTAAGGATGCACTGACGCAAGAATAAATCCTTTGTTGAACAACAGGGTCGTCCCCGCCTTCGCAGACTATGGCAACCCCTCTTATTTTTGGGTTTACTGTTTTAATAAGTAATCCGTCTTTGCCGCTGTTGCCGTCAACTATTACATATTTCTTATCATCATTTACCTGAGTGTTGTCTTTTCTGTCTGAGGAAATGTCCTGAGCATATACATATTCCTCAGATTCTTCAATGGTTAAAAATACTTTTGTTTTTCCTGCACCCTCAACTTTAGAAATTATATCTGCAAGCTTTTCTTCCATTTCATTTGAATATGAAACATATTCTTTATTAGATATTTCACTCTTTTTTGATGTCTTGCTGAACGCTTCCGATGCAAAGATAAGCAATATTCCAAGTAATCCGGCAATAAAGCAAATAAAAGTTTTTTTGTTAGTCTTTATAAATTCAACACTCAGAAGATTTTTTACATTCAACTTACATTCACCTCAAAGCCGTATTCATTTTTTAATCTATCAGCTATTTTCTCTGCTTTTGACGGATCGCTGAGACTTATTTCGATATAATCAATTACTTTTTCACCGTCCTTTTCCTTTTCGTGAATTTTTATTTTGTTTGCCGTACAGTTTTCTTCTTCACACAGTTTTTCTACGGCTAAATCAATAAAATTAGAATAGTTATCGGTTGCGTAATCTTCGAAATTACTTTCTTTTTGTTCAGCAAAAAACTCGGTACTTGCATTTTGTTTGCCGAAGGGAGCTACCATATAAAAAAGCAAAAACAGAGACAGAAATATATTAACCGTTTTTTTCAATTTTGAATTGTGCAAAATCATTTTTGAAACGGAAACGACAATACTTGCTCCGCAAAGCGAAAAAATATAATTTTTTACAAGTTCCATATCATTTACCTGACACAATAATTATTCCCGTCGAAATTATAAGAACAAAGGTTATATAAAAAAGAATGATGTTTATAAGAGAAATAACCGAGGACAGCTCTTCAAGCATTTCGGAAATGTCGTTATTGCCGAAAAGGTCAGCTGTAATTGAACAAAACCCCAAAGCAAAGTACCAAACCAGCAATTCAATAATAACGGGCAGGAAAATTAAAATTATTATTACAATTACAACTACCCCTGCCGTATTTTTCATAACGGAAAGACTGCTCATTACAGAGGCTACCGATTCGCTCAC